>NZ_BAAALT010000002.1:0-35748 GCF_039528515.1 Luedemannella flava | reverse complement strand
CGGGCTCCCATCCGCCAAGACAAGCGCCCGCCCCGCGTGCCCAACCAACCGGTTCCCGAAGGAAGGGGAGGGCTGTGACGCCCACCGTATCGAACGCTGCCCGCGGCCGGTCGGCCAACGGCGCGCACGTCACCCCATGCGTGGTGCGACCATGAGGACGTACCGCGTTCAGGTCGCCGGACTGGCCGCGCCCGGCGTCGCCGCTGCCCGCGCGGTTTACCTGCGGCCAACCTCCGATGTCGTGCGGGTCGCCGCGCTCGTCGAGATCTCGGCCGCCGCTGCGGCGCTGGCGCGCACCGTCGTCAAGCTGCGTCATCTCGACCCCGATCTGCTCGCACCGCACGTCGCTGATCGCTGTGACCTCATGGCGGTGCTCGGTCGTGGTCGGTGGCTGCCGACGATGGTCCGCCACGTTCCCGAGCCGCCGCCGTACCAGCTCAACCCGCCGACCGTGCGGATCCCGTCGCGCTCGGTCCGCCATCGGCTGGCGCGGCGGGCCGACCGGCCCGGTCAGCCGTCGCTGTTCGCGACCACGCCAGGTGGGAGGTAGCCGATGCCGCTCGTCAACGTCATCCGGGGCGAACGGATCCCGGACGCGCCGTTCAACCTCCGGACCCCGGTCCTCCGCCTTCCGCTGTGGGTGATGCTCCTCGGCTGGACCTTCCGCGCGTTGGCGCGGGTGACGGTCTTCATCGTCAAGCACTGGTACGTCACGGGTCCGGTCGCGGTCGTCGGCTGGCTCTACTTCAAGTGGGGCTGGGCCGGTCCCGTCGTCCCGGTCGTCGTGCTCGGCGTCGCCGTCGGCGCGTGGGCCTACTGGCACCAGCCGTCGTTCCTGCGCTTCGCCGGCTGGCCGGTGCTGGCCCGGTGGCGTCGCGTCGCGTACCGGCGTCGCTGGTTGCCGGCAATGACGACAGCCGGACTGGACGTGCGGTTCGACCGACAGACGGTCGTGCCGGTGCTGCGCCGCGTGCGATGCCGGGCCGGCGTCGACGTGCTCACCGTGCGGATGGTGACCGGGCAGATCCCGGACGACTACGCCCAGGTCGCCGAGCGGCTGGCGCACACGTTCGGCGCGCTGGTGTGCCGGGCTGCTGCGGGGACGCGTCCGGATCTGGTCGTCCTGACCATGATGCGTACCGACGCGTTGGTGAAGCCGATCGGCCCGCTGCCGGTCCCCGGTACGCCGGACTTCGCGGGCCTGCCCGTGGCACTGCAGGAGGACGGGAACGTCTACCACCTGCGGTTGTACGGCACGCAGGTCCTCGTTGTCGGCGCGACCGGTGCCGGCAAGGGCTCGGTGATCTGGTCGATCGTGCGGTCGCTGGCCGGCGGGGTCGCCACCGGCCTCGTGCAGATCTGGGCGATCGATCCCAAGGGCGGCATGGAACTCGGCGGCGGGACGCGGCTGTTCACCCGGTTCGCGTGCACGGACTTCGCGTCCATGGTCGAGATGCTCGAAGAGGCGCTGTCGGTGGCGCAGGCCCGGACCGCCCGGCTCCGTGGCAAGTCGCGCCAGCACATCCCGACGCCGGACGAGCCGCTGATCCTGATCGTGATCGACGAGCTGGCCGCGCTTACGGCGTACCTCACCGACCGGCAGCACAAGGAGCGGGTCAAGGCGACACTTGGCCTCCTCCTCACCCAGGGCCGCGCGGTAGGCGTGCACGTCGTCGCCGCGTTGCAGGACCCCCGCAAGGAGGTGCTGCCGTTCCGGAACCTGTTCCCGACCCGCATCGGCCTGCGCATGGCCGAAGAGGGCGAGGTGGACATGGTCCTCGGCGACGGCATGCGTGACCGGGGCGCGCTCTGCGACCGGATCAGCGAACTCACGCCGGGCGTCGGCTTCGTCGTCCTCGACGGCGTCAAGCAGCCCGTTCGGCTCCGGTTCGGCTTCAACAGCGACAGCGATATCAGCCAGCTCGAAGCGGAGTACGGGCGCCCGCAGACCCCAAGCGGCCCGACGTCGGGCGGGTGGGCGGCATGACAACGAACGCGAACCTCGCGCACCTGCGTCGGATCCGCTGGGCCGTCCGCGCGACGCTCGTCCTGGGCGTGGCGGCCTCGGTGGCGGCGAACATTCTGCATGCTGAGTCGAACCCGGTGAGCCAGACGATCGCTGCGTGGCCGCCGCTGGCGCTGCTGCTGACGGTCGAGCTGGTGTCCCGAGTGCCGGCGCACCGCCGATCCCTTGCGGCGCTCCGGCTGTGTGCCACAGCGGCTATCGCCGGCATCGCGGCCTGGGTCAGCTATTGGCACATGGTCGGCGTCGCCAGCCACTACGGCGAGGTCGGCGCTTCGCCGTACCTGCTGCCGTTCTCCGTCGACGGCCTGGTGGTCGTCGCCTCGGTGAGCCTCGTCGAGCTGGCGGGCCGGATCCGCTCGATCGACCAGGCGCCAGCCGTCCCGGCGGCGTCCCCGGCCGTCCTCGCCGTACAGCCCCAGGACGGGCCGGGGACGGCTCAGTCCAGCGCCGTCCTTGGTGAGGTCGTCGACGGCCGGAGTGAGGACCAGGTCCTCACGGCCGATCTGCTGACGCTCGCCCGGACGGCGGCCGAGACGCACCGCCTCGCCACGGGACGGCCGATCACGCGGGACCAGCTCCGGTCCGTCCTGCGCGTCGCCAACGGGACGGCCTCTGAGCTGTACCGCCAGATCCGCGGGGACGGTGCGGAACCGGGCGTCGGACTCGTCCCGGTCCCGCCGGAGACCTTCACCCGCCACAACCACGGCAGCCCGGTCGGAGCGGCCCAGTGACCGTGCAGGAACTCGCCTCGTCCCCGGCCGGACTCCCGACTACGGAGCCCCGGCCGGGGTCGCGGGCCGCCCGGATGCGCCAGCCGTTGGCCGCTGACGCGCTCCGGCTCGTCGCCGAGACGCACGGCGTGTGCGTGCGTCCC
Source organism: Luedemannella flava (assembly GCF_039528515.1). Classification (NCBI taxonomy): domain Bacteria; kingdom Bacillati; phylum Actinomycetota; class Actinomycetes; order Micromonosporales; family Micromonosporaceae; genus Luedemannella; species Luedemannella flava. Next base: position 32,848 of record NZ_BAAALT010000002.1, on the reverse strand, counting down.
CTCGCCATCCGGCGCATCGACACCCACACCGGCCAGGCCGACGTGATCGAGGTGCCTTGCGGTGCCCGGCTGGCGTCGAAGTGCAAGCCGTGCGCCGAGCGGAACCGGCGTCTGCGCCTCCAGCAGATGCGCGAGGGCTGGCACCTCGTCGACGAACCCGCCGTGCGCCCCGACCGGCCCGGCGAAGACGTGCTGTCGATGGTCCGGACGCGGGCACACCTGGAGTTCGCCCGTGCCGAGGCCGAGCGCGAGGGGGAGTGGGAGCAGCTCGCCGACATCGACGGTGCGATCGCCGAACTCGACGAGGCGCTGTCCACGTCGAGCCTGCGAGGGCACCTCACGCCGGCAGACCGCAAGGCGGAACCGCGTCGGGCGAGGTCGACGAAGCGACGCCAGGACACTCCCGACCTTCCCCGTCTCCCGGTCTCGACCCGCACGGTCGGCCGGGCCTACGCCGGACGGGACGGTAAGGCGCACAGGCCGTCGATGCTGGTCTCGCTCACGCTGGGCTCGCACGGACGGGTGCACTCGGCAGCTCGCGCGTGGCGGGGCGGCATGCGGCCTTGCGAGTGCGGCCAGCTCCACGGTCAGCGTGACCCGCAGCTCGGCACCCCGATCGACCCGACGTCGTATGACTACCGACGTGCCGCGCTCGACGCGATCCACTTCGCCCGGGTCCTCGACCGCTGGTGGCAGAACCTGCGCAGGGCCGGCGGCTGGAACGTGCAGTACGCCGGCTGTGTCGAGCTGCAGCGTCGCCTTGCGCCGCACGGGCACTTCGCGATCCGAGGCACCCTGCCCCGGCGGCTGCTCAAGCAGGTGGCGGCGGCGACGTACCACCAGGTCTGGTGGCCGTCCTTCGACGAAGCGGTCTACACCGTCGAGAACCCGCCCACGTGGGACGCGGACGCTGGTGCGTACGTGGACCCGAAGACGGGCCAGCCGCTCAGCTCGTGGCAAGCCGCGCTTGACGCTCTCGACGACGAGGACGCCCGGCCCGCGTACGTGGCACGCCTCGGCACCATCGACGCCCGTGGGGTCGCTCAGGGCACCCGCGACGCGGAGCGCTCCATCCGGTACGTGACGAAGTACCTCACGAAGGACCTGACCGAGGAGTCGCAGCCTCGCTCCGACGACCAGCAGGCGCATTTCGACCGGCTCCACGCGGAGCTGTCGACGCTGCCCTGCTCGCCGACGTGCGCGAACTGGCTGCTCTACGGCGTCCAGCCGGACGGCGCGGCGGCGGGTCTCGTCCCCGGTCGCTGTTCCGGCAAAGTGCACCAGCCGCGGACGCTCGGCTTCACCGGTCGACGCGTACTGGTGTCCCGGCAGTGGTCCGGCAAGACGCTCGCCGACCACCGGGCCGACAACCGGGCCTGGGTCCGCGCGATCCTCGCCGGCTCGGTCGACGACGACCAGGGCGACGCGACCGATCCGGCGGACGGAGTGAAGCGCTACCGCTTCGAACTCGCCCGGCCCGGCTCACCCGGCGTGCCGTCCGTCGAACACCGCATCCTGCGCTCGATCTCGGCCCGCATCCAGTGGCGGGCACAACTCAACGCCGCGCGGCAACGAAGCCCCGGCGCTGTTCCGGCAACCACGGGAGAAGGAGGACACCACGGGGAGCACGGCGATGGGGGATGAGCTGATGACGGTGCCGGAGGTGCTCGCGGAACTACGGGTGCCCCGGTCCACCTGGTACCAGTGGCGTCAGCTCGGCAAGGCGCCGCGCGTGTTCAAGCTGCCCAACGGTGAGCTGCGCGTACGGCGTTCGGTGCTCAACGACTGGCTGACCAGCCTCGAAAGCGAGGCGGCGTGAGCAGCTACCAGGTGCGGATCTGGGACCTCGGCACCCGCACGATCCGGGGCAAGAAGTGGTACCGCCTGCGCTGGACGGTCGACGCCGAGAAGTTCGAGAAGCTGTACAAGACGAAGGCGCTCGGGGACGCGGCCCGCTCGGTGCTGGTGAAGGCGGCCCGCGCGGGCGAGCCGTTCGACCCGAAGACGGGCCGCCCGGTCGCCGAGGGCCGACAGCAGGACCAGACCACGTGGTACGCGCACGCCCGCGCGTACATCGAGATGAAGTGGCCACGCCTGGCCGCGAAGTCCCGCCGAGGTGCGGTGGAGTCCCTGGTCTCGACGACCCTCGTCCTCGTCGACCAGTCGCGCGGCCGCCCGGCCGACGACGCGATTCGGCAAGCGCTCTACCTGTACGCCTTCAACCCGAAGCGCTGGGCGGACGGTGTCCCGGTCGAGCACGTCGACGCGCTGGCCTGGATCGAGCGGGCGTCGCTGCCCGTGGCGGAACTCGACAACCTGGCCCAGGTCCGCCGGGTCCTGGACGCCTTCTGCGTCAAGCTGGACGGGAAGCCAGCCGCCGCGTCGACGGTGCTCCGCAAGCGGGCAACGTTCACGAACACTCTCGGGTACGCCGTCGAGCTGGGCCTTCTCGACAGCAACCCGGTCGACCGGGTCCAGTGGAAGGCGCCCGAGGTGGCGCAGGCCGTGGACCGTCGCGTCGTCGCCAACCCCACCCAGGTCGCCGCGCTCCTCGCCGCGGTCGGCGACCAGGGCAAGCGGGCTCAGCGTGTCGTCGCCTTCTTCGGCTGCATCTACTACGCCGGTGCCCGCCCGGCTGAGGCAGCTGACCTGCGGATCACGGACTGTGATCTTCCCGAGGAGGGCTGGGGTCGGCTGACCTGGGCGGAGACCGACCCGCACGCCGGTTCGCACTGGACCGACGACGGCCGGCCCAATCAACGCCGGGGCCTCAAGCACCGGGCGCGCACGGAGACCCGGACGGTTCCGATCCCGCCCCAGCTCGTCGCGCTGCTCCGCGATCACGTGCGGCGTTTCGGCACTGCCCCGGACGGGCGGCTGTTCCGGGGCCTCCACGGCGGCCCGCTGTCCTCCTCGGTGTACGACCGGTGGTGGAAGCTCGCCCGAACCGCGGCGCTGACCCCGGCTCAGGACGCCTCGCCGCTGGCCCGCCGGGCGTACGACCTCCGGCACGCGGCGGCGTCGCTCTGGCTGAACGCTGGTGTCCCGCCCACGGAGGTGGCCCGGCGCCTGGGCCACAGCGTCGCCGTCCTCCTCAAGGTCTACGCCAACTGCATCGACGGCGGGGACGACGGCGTCAACGGGAAGATCACGGGAGCGCTGGGGTGACCGGCGCCGGGCGGGAACATCGCGGGAACGGGCAGTACTCGCGGCGGACATACCGTCCGTCGCGCCTGGTCAGCGCGGTGTCCCGCCCGGCGTCGGCGCTGCACTGTAAATCCGTCGCGAAAGCTACGAAGGTTCGAACCCTTCACCCGCCACAAGCTGTAAGAACGGCCCTCGGCCAGCGGAGACGCTGCCGGGGGCCGTTCCCGTGGGGTCTGCGCTGTTCCGTCGGCGCCTTGATCGGCTGTGCCATCGTCGACCTTGTGACGGGAGTGGTCAGGCGGTACCGACGGCCCTGGCTGATGCGGACGTGGATCGCGGCGTTCGGCGTGGTTCCGTTGGCCACGGCGACCTTCGGCATCCTTTACCAGTTGGGTGCCCGGGGCGGCCCGAGGTCGGCCAACCCCTGGGTGTTGGGCTTCCTCGCCGCGTGGGCGGCGATCGGCCTGGTTGCCGGCGCCCGCTCAGCGATGGTCGCCGTTCTCGCCACGCCGGACGCGCTGATCATCCGGAACTTCCTCAGTACGCGGCGAATCCCGTGGGCCGACGTCATCAGCATCGAACGTCCTCGTCCCTGGGTCTACGAACGGTCGTACGCGGTGTTCGCGAACTGGGGCAACGGCCTGCAGGTGCGGCTACGCGACGGGTCGACCGTCATCAGTTCGGCGTACGCGCCCGCCGGTGGGGACCCAGCCGACTTCGCCGACGGTGTCATCCAGGACCTACGGCAGCAGGTCGCGCAGACCTTCCCGAACTCGCCATGGGTTGACGGTCGCGCTGGGGTGGTGCGGCGGAAGAGGACCGTGAAGCATCGCCGCTGCTGAGCCGGCCCAATCGCCAGATGCCTGACCGGGGCGCTGACGGGTCGACCGGCCTCCTTGATCGGATGCCGCACAATGCCGCTCATGATGACGCGATGGCGATCGATCGTTGGTGGGGCCTGTGGGGTGGCTGCGGCCGTGATCTGGGCGATCGCCCTGGCCGTCCATCAGCCGCTGATGCAGCCCGACCCCGTGATGGTCGACCCGACGACGCACGAGACGTACGTCGGCGTGGCCAGCAACAACACGTACTGGCCGCGCGACATCCGCCAGTTCGCGATCCTGCTCGCCCTCGTCGGGGTGATCGTGATCTGCCGGGCGAAGCCGCGGGGGATCGCCGTCGGCGCGGCGGCCGCGCTGCTCTGGTTCGGCGCCGACCTGTGGCTGGACCGCGTCGACGTGGCCGGCAAGACGACCGCGACCTGGCTGGCCATCGCCGCTGCTACCGGCTTCGCGGCGATCGCGACGGCCGCCGCGAGGATGCCCAAAGACCAACCGGCAAGCGCCGGCTGGCGCCAGGTGATCGCCGGGTCCGCCGCCGGCCTGGCTGCGGCGGTGATGGTCGTGACCACGCCGTGGGAGGAGCCGGTCGTCGACCCCGACAAGGTCGCCGTCGAGAACACGTTGACGCTGTTCCAGGTGGTACTCGCCGTGATGTTCATGGCCACCGCGGCAGGAGTGGTCGCTGAGCTGTTCGCCCGCGACCGGGCGTGGGTCGCGGCCGGTCTGGCCGCGGTGGCCGTCGTGACGGCGCTCGTCGGGTCGCTCAACGGCCTTGTCCTGGTCGGGCTGGTCGCGGCGCCGCTTGCCGTCCCGGTCGCCGTCGGCGCGCCACCGCGCCGGCTGGTCGGCGCCGCCATCGCGTGCCTGGTGGCCGTGTTCCCGGTCGTCGTCGCGGGCGCCTTCTTCGTTGGTGCGCCGATCGGCGGGGCGATGACGTGGCTGGCCGGCAACCCGCCCGTCAACGGCGCCGACACCGACCTGCCCATCGCCGTCGCGGGGCTGGTGGTGACCGCTGTGCTGGCGGTGATCGCGCACCAGGTGACACGCCCGCGGCAGCCCGTGGAGACGCTGTCCACGGTGGAACAAATGTGAGAACCATTCGCGTCGGATCGGGGTGTCGTACCCCCGACGAATAGCCGAATGGACAGTTTCATCGCGTCACCGGGCAGACGTGCGAGTCGAGGGTTTCAGGCCGCCTCCGGCTGTGGCAGCATGCCATGGAGTTGATATGACGGGTGCAGCCTGCATGTTGTCGTGAGGAGGGTGGCATGGGTCAGAAGGACAAGGGCCAACGGCGGCGGCGGATGGTTCGCGGGATGGTCGCGCGAGTCCTCCTTGTGGCGTTGTTCGGCGTGCTCATGGCCGGTGCCGGCCTCGCGCTGCGGCCGATCGCGTACACGTTGGGTGACGCCACCTGGCTGATCGGCGACACGGTCAGCTCGGTCCCGCTTGACTGACGTCGCGGGCCCGCCGGGCCGATAGCTGGGGAGCGCCGGTGCCACGTATTCGAGTTCCGGTTCGCCGGTCCGCCCAGCTCGCCTGGTTCGTCACGGCGCCGCTGGCCGCGATCGCCATCGCGGTCTTCGTGCCGCTGGCGGCCGCCGATCCCGCGCGCCCCGCGGACGTGCCGAAGGCACTCGCGTTGTGCGCGCTGTTCGTGGCCGCCGAGGCGACCGTCCTGCACTTCACGATCCGTCGGCAGGTCGTGGCCGTCTCGTTCTCCGAGATCCCGCTGCTGCTGAGTCTGTTCTTCCTGCCGCCCTCGCTCGTGCTGATCAGCCGCGTCGTCGCGCTCGGCCTGGTGCACACCATCCGCCGGTACCAGGTGGTCAAGGTGTGTTTCAACCTCGCGAGCATCGCCGCCGCGACGGCGCTGGGCGCGACGCTCGTGGTGGCCGCCGGGCCGCTCGTCGACCGCACGCCGTACACCTGGCTGGTGCTCTCGGCCGGGGTCGCCGTCACGTCGATCGTGAGCCTCCTGGCCGTACTCGCGATTGTGACCCTGATGCAGGGCCGGATGAGCCTGCCCGCCGTGGGTCGGACGGCCGTGACCGCGCTGGCGGTGGCCGCCGTCAACATCACGGTGGGCCTCGTCGTCCTGCTCGTGCTGCAGGCCTCGGCCTGGTCGGCCCTGCTGCTGCTCGGCCTCGGCGGCGTGCTCATCGTGGCCTACCGCTCGTACGCGCAGTTCGCGCGCCAGCACAAGAGCCTCGGCGAGCTGTACGAGCTGACCCGCGCCATCGGCGAGTCCAGCCGGGACGGTTCGCTGCCCGACGCGCTGCTGGGCCGCGTCCGCGAGCTCATGGCCGCGGAGTACGCCACGTTGTGGCTGCCCGCCCAGGGCCGCCACCCCGAGGTGCTGCTGACCTCCCGGGTGGACGACCACGGCCTGCTCGACGTCACCGGCACCCCCGACGCGCTGCGCCTGAAGGCGAGCGCCGAGGGCGCCACGATCGCCGTGGGCAGCCGGCTCGGTGACGACGCGGCGCGGGCGCTGCTGCGCCAGTCGGGCGCCAAGGAGGCCATCGTCGTGCCGCTGCGCTCCGGCGCGGCCGTCGTCGGCACCCTGGAGGTCGTCAACCGGCTCAGCGAGGTCAGCACGTTCACCCCCGACGACGTGCGCCTGCTGGAGACGCTCGCGGCCCACGTGTCCGTCGCGGTGGAGAACTCCCGTCTGGTTGAGCGGCTGCGCTTCGACGCCTACCACGACGCCCTGACCGGCCTGCCCAACCGGCGCCGCATGCTCGACGCGCTGGAGGAGGCCGTCAAGGTGCGCGCCCCCGGCGAGGTCGTGGCGCTGCTCCTCTTCGACGTCGACGGCCTGCGCGACGTCAACGACTCCCTCGGGTACGCGGCGGGCGACCAGCTCGTCGCCGAGGTGGCCCGGCGGCTGCGGGCCGTGGCCCCGGCCGCGGCCCTCGTCGGGCGTGCCGGCGGCGACGAGATCGCGATCACGCTGCGCCTGCGCAACGCCGACGCGGCCGTCGCGCTCGCCCGCGAGCTGCGCCAGCAGGTGCGCCACCTGCCCATGGACATGGGCTCGGTCAGCCTCGAACTCGACACGGCGGTCGGCATCGCGCTGCACCCCGACCACGGCACCGACCCGGACATGCTGCTCCAGCGGGCCGACCTGGCCAACCACGCGGCCAAGCAGCTCAGCCTGCCGATCCAGGTCTACCACTCGAGCCTCGAGTCGCGGGCGGTGCAGCGGCTCAGCCTCGCCGCGGACCTGCGCCGCGCCATCGAGACCGAAGAGCTTGAGGTGTACTACCAGCCCAAGGTGACCCTCGCGGGTCGCCGGGTGGTCGGCGTCGAGTGCCTGGCGCGCTGGGAGCACCCGACCCACGGCCAGGTCCCGCCGACCGAGTTCGTGGCGGTCGCCGAGCGCACCGGCCAGCTGGGCCGCCTCACCGAGCTGGTGCTGCGGGAGGGCCTGCGCCGCTGCCGCGACTGGATCGAGGCGGGCCGCCCGCTCGCCGTGGCGGTCAACATCTCGCCCCGCACCCTCATGGACGCGACGTTCCCGGCCCGGGTCGGTGAGCTGCTGCAGGCGTACGACGTGCCGGCCCACCTGCTGACCCTGGAGATCACCGAGGACGGCATGGTCGGTGAGACCGAACGCCCACTGCCCGCGCTGCGCAAGCTCGATGACATGGGGGTACGCCTCGCGGTCGACGACTTCGGCACCGGCTATTCGTCCCTGTCGTACCTGCGCAGCCTGCCCGTGCACGAAGTCAAGATCGACCAGTCGTTCGTGCAGGGGATGGCGACCGACCCGGGCGACCTGGCGATCGTGCGGGCGGTCGTCGACCTGGCCCGGCACTTCGGGCTCACCGCCGTCGCCGAGGGCGTGGAGAGCGAGCTCACCCTGTCCCTGCTGGAGGAGGTCGGCTGCGACGTCGGCCAGGGCTACCTGTTCAGCCGGCCGCTGCCGCACGAGCGGTTCGAGGCGTGGCTGGCCGCCCAGACGGAGCCCGACCCGGTGCCGTTGGGGATCCTGGGTCACGGCGGCGGCGAGATCCGCAGGCTGCGGGCCGTGAACTAGCTTTCGGAGTACGTGATCCGGAGCACGCCGGAGAGCGTACTGTCGGATCTGATTTCACGATGCGCCGCGGGTTGTGTAGAGTTACCCGAGCACGCGGACCAGCGGTCTGTGGTTGCCCCCTTAGCTCAGTCGGCAGAGCGTCTCCATGGTAAGGAGAAGGTCTACGGTTCGATTCCGTAAGGGGGCTCTCCGCACGTCTCGGCGGTGTAGCTCAGATGGCAGAGCAAGCGGCTCATAATCGCTGTGTCGCCGGTTCGATTCCGGCCACCGCTACGATGGACCCCTGAGGGGTTCCCGTACCCATAGTTTCGAAGTTCCAGAGGAAGGCACACGGCCGTGGCCAAGGCGACCGACATTCGTCCAAAGATCACGATGGCGTGTGTGGACTGCAAAGAGCGCAACTACATCACCAAGAAGAACCGTCGCAACGACCCGGACCGCATTGAGCTGAAGAAGTTCTGCCCGCGTTGCGGCAAGCACACCGCACACCGCGAGACCCGCTAGTCGCGTCCCGCACCATCGCGCCTTCCGACAGCGCCCGCCAGGCATCAGCCCGGCGGGCGCTGTCGTGTCCGAGGCGTCGCATAAGCTCTCGCCATGCCGTTGGACGCCAGCCTGACCGGGAAGTCGTATCCGCCCTCCCCGCCCTATGAGGTGGGCCGGGAGAAGATCCGGGAGTTCGCCGACGCGATCGGGGCGCCGGACGCCGCCTACCGCGACGTCGCCGCCGCCAAGGAGCTCGGTCACCCGGACGTGATCGCGCCGCCGACGTTCCCGGTGATCTTCAGCGGGACGATCAACGACACGCTCATCGCCGACCCGGCGCTCGGGCTGGACTTCAGCCGGGTGGTCCACGGCGACCAGCGGTTCGCGTACGTGCGGCCGGTGCGGGCCGGCGACCGGCTCGTGTGCCGGGCCACGATCGAGGACATCCAGTCGCGGGTGGGCAACGACTTCATCACCACGCGGGGCGAAATTTCCACCGAGGACGGGGAGCCCGTCCTCACGCTGTGGTGCCGGCTCGTGGTGCGGGGAGAGTGACTATGTCGTGGGAACAGGGAACCCAGCTGCCCGTCCAGACGTACCGTGTCACGCGGGCGGACCTGGTCCGGTACGCGGGCGCCTCGGGCGACTTCAACCCGATCCACTGGAGCGACCGGGTCGCCACGTCCGTCGGCCTGCCGGGCGTGATCGCCCACGGCATGTTCACGATGGCCCTCGCGGGTCGCGCCGTGACCACCTGGACGGGTGACGCCGGCTCGGTCGTCGAGTACAACGTCCGGTTTGCCCGCCCTGTGGTGGTCCCGGATGACGACGAGGGCACCGAGGTGCAGGTCGCGGGCGTCGTCAAGGCGATCGACGACGAGGGCCGCGCGCAGCTCGACCTGACTGTGACCTGCGGCGGGGAGAAGGTCCTCACGCAGGCGAAGGCGCTGGTCCGCCGGGGGTGAGACCCGGGGGAGGGTGGCGGGTTGGGAGATTGCGACACCTACCCGTACACTGGTCCGCCGTGGGGTGAGTGGCGGCTGTCTCTCACCTCGCAAAGGGGTGTGGCGCAATTGGTAGCGCAGCGGTCTCCAAAACCGCAGGTTGCAGGTTCGAGTCCTGTCGCCCCTGCGCCGAAGGCCTGCACACTGGTGCTTACGGGTCTTCACCGGCGCTGCCGACGTCCCGTGAGCGCGGTGCGCTGGCAGCGGTGCTCCCGGTAGGTTGGGAGCGACATACCACCCGTGCCGGAGCGCTCAGCGAGGTAATGCTGACGCCGGCTGGAGACGAAAGTAGGACGGACGTGGCCGAGAGCAAGCGCCGCGGCGACGACGACGAGCCTTTGGGCGAGGGCGCCGAAGCCGACTTCGACGAGCTGCTCGAGGAAGCCGACGAGGAGCCTGAGGCTGCCGAGAAGGCTGACCGCAAGAGCGCCGTGGAGTCGTTCGAGCGTGAGTCGAGCGACCGCAAGGCGAAGGCCGGCGACAAGAGCCCGGGTATTTTCGGCCGGTTCGGCCGGTTCGTCCGCGAGATTGTCGCCGAGCTGCGTAAGGTCATCTGGCCGACGCGCAAGGAGCTGCTGACCTACACCAGCGTCGTCGTCGTCTTCGTGGTGATCATGCTGACGATCGTGGGCCTGCTCGACTTCGGCTTCGCTAAGGCGATGCTGGCGGTCTTCGGCGCTTAGTACGGAAACATGTGTCTCCCGCCCGACCGGGCGGGAGCGGCAGGGAAGAGAGTCAGCGTGCCCGAGTACGACGAGACCGGCCAGACCGACACGATCGCCGAGCCGTCGGAGGGTGTAGAGGGCGCGGTCGAGGCCGCTGCCCTGACGGAGGAGATCCCCGCGGCCGAGGCCGCGGCGGCCGACGACGACTTCGACCCGGTCGCCGAGCTGCGCCAGAAGCTGCGCTTCGCGCCGGGCGACTGGTTCGTCGTGCACTCCTACGCCGGCTACGAGAACAAGGTCAAGACCAACCTCGAGACCCGCATCACGAGCCTCGACATGGAGGACTACATCTACCAGGTCGAGGTTCCGACCCGGGAAGAGGTCGAGGTCAAGAACGGCAAGCGGACGCAGGTCCAGAACAAGGTCTTCCCGGGCTACATCCTGGTCCGCATGGAGCTGACCCCGGAGTCCTACTCCTGCGTGCGCAACACGCCCGGCGTCACCGGCTTCGTCGGGGCCACCGACCGCGCCGACCGGCCCGCGCCGCTCTCCCTCGACGAGGTGCTGAAGTGGCTGGCGCCCGCCGCTGAGACGGAGAAGAAGGCCGCGAAGCCGGGCGTCAAGGTGCTCGACTTCGAGGTGGGCGACTCGGTCACCGTCATCGACGGCCCGTTCGCGTCGCTGCCCGCGACGATCTCCGAGATCAACGCGGACCAGCAGAAGCTGAAGGTTCTGGTCTCCATCTTCGGCCGTGAGACGCCGGTGGAGCTCAACTTCAACCAGGCCTCGAAGATCTAGATTTGGGCCACCGGCGGGCCCTGCCCGCCGGTGCGGTACCCTGAAACGTCCGGCTGTGCGCGGCCGCTTTGTCGTGCCTTCGTGCCGGGCTACCAACATCCGCCCAGGATCAGGAAAGAATCATGCCTCCGAAGAAGAAGAAGCTCGTCAAGACCTTCACGCTTCAGCTGCCGGCAGGCCAGGCCACCCCGGCGCCGCCCGTCGGCCCGGCGCTCGGCCAGCACGGCGTCAACATCATGGAGTTCGTGAAGGCGTACAACGCCAAGACCGAGTCCCAGCGGGGCGACATCGTCCCGGCTGAGATCAGCGTCTACGAGGACCGCTCGTTCACGTTCGAGCTCAAGACGCCGCCCGCCGCCCGGCTGCTGATCAAGGCCGCCGGTGTCCCGAAGGGCTCCGGCACGCCGCACACGACCAAGGTCGGCTCCATCTCGCAGGCTCAGCTGCGCGAGATCGCGGAGAAGAAGATGGCCGACCTCAACGCGAACGACATCGACGCCGCCGCGAAGATCATCGCTGGCACGGCGCGTTCGATGGGCATCACCGTCAAGGACTGACGTCCTCTTAAGCGTGGGAGGGGCCCACTGCCGGTCCCGACTCAGACCACAGGAGAACTGACTTATGCAGCACAGCAAGGGTTACCGGGCAGCGGCCGAGAAGGTCGACAAGTCCAAGCTCTACGTCCCCATCGAGGCGATCAAGCTCGCCAAGGAGACGACGACCACCAAGTTCGACGCCACCGTCGAGGTCGCCATGCGCCTCGGCGTCGACCCCCGCAAGGCGGACCAGATGGTCCGCGGCACGGTCAACCTGCCGCACGGCACCGGTAAGACCGCCCGCGTGATCGTGTTCGCCGCCGGCGCCAAGGCCGACGAGGCCACCGCCGCGGGTGCCGACGTGGTCGGCAGCGACGACCTGGTCGCTCGGATCCAGGAGGGCTGGCTGGACTTCGACGCGGCGATCGCGACCCCCGACCAGATGGCCAAGATCGGCCGGATCGCGCGGATCCTGGGCCCGCGCGGCCTCATGCCGAACCCCAAGACCGGCACGGTGACCATGGACGTCACCAAGGCGGTCACGGACATCAAGGGCGGCAAGATCACCTTCCGCGTCGACAAGCACTCGAACCTTCACCTGATCATCGGTAAGGCCAGCTTCACCGCCGAGCAGCTCGTCGACAACTACGCCGCCGTCCTGGACGAGGTCCTGCGCGCCAAGCCGTCCGCGGCGAAGGGCAAGTTCCTCAAGAAGGTCTTCGTGACCACCACGATGGGCCCCGGCATCCAGATCGACCCCAACGTCACCCGCAACCTGCGCGAGACCACGGAGTCCTGAGCCACCCGTCGCACGGCATTCCGGAAGGGCCGCCCCCACGAGGGGGCGGCCCTTCCGCCATCTCCCGCCGCCGGCCGGGGACATGCCTCCGGACATGCTGCTCTTCCTGTGCGCGTATCTGACGGGCGCCGGTTCTCCAAACGCGCTCGGCCCAGGTCTCCCGCACCCGTGCGTTCCATGTGGCGGACGTCGCCCGGTGCCGCCAGTTGTGCACATGTGGCGGGGTCAGCGCTGGGAACCCGCCAGATGCTCACAGTTGGTCAGCCCGGCCGGCCTTCCGCTCGCTAGATGTGCGCTGTTGGTGAGGTTGGGGGTGGTGGTGTCCGCCAGATGTGAGCTGTCGGCGAGTCCGGACGCGGTTCCGTCCGCCAACTGCGCACATCTGGCGAGGACTGAGCGCCGGGGCTCGCCAGATGTGCGCGACGATTTGGTGGGGGCGCGCCGAGCGCGTACTCTTATGGCGAAGTTCCACCCAAAGACCGCTGGTCACCGTGCCCCGGGCACGGTCGAAGGTCCTGCTGACGGCAGGCGGCCCGCGCAGGATGGACGGTCAGCGTCAAGGCGCCAAAGCGCCTGTCCCGCCCCGTGCGCCCTGCGCCGGGGCGTTTTCGTTGTCAGGGCTCGAGTGCAGACCAGCCGAGCAGAGCAACGAAAGGAGGGACATGGCGGACAAGCCGGTTCGGGCCGACAAGGCCACCGCTGTCGCGGAGCTCACCGAGAGCTTCCGATCGGCCACGGCGACCGTGCTGACGGAGTACCGCGGCCTCACGGTCGCGCAGCTCAAGCAGCTGCGGCGCTCGATGGGCGCCGACACCACGTACGCGGTCGCGAAGAACACCCTCGCGAAGCGTGCCGCGACGGACGCGGGCATCACGGGCCTCGACGATTTGTTCACCGGTCCTACCGCGCTCGCCTTCGTGTCCGGCGATGTCGTTGAAGCGGCGAAGGGCCTTCGCGATTTCGCGAAGACCAACCCGCTCCTGGTCATCAAGGGCGGGGTCTTCGAGGGCAAGGCGATCAACGCGGACGAGATCCGCAAGCTCGCCGACCTCGAGTCCCGCGAGGTGCTGCTGGCCAAGCTGGCCGGCGCCATGAAGGGCAACCTCAGCAAGGCCGCCGCGCTGTTCCAGGCGCCGCTGGCCAAGACCGCCCGCTTGGCGGCCGCGCTGCAGGACAAGCGCGAAAAGGGCGACGCCTGACCTGTTCAGGCTCACTGACTAGTTAGATCCAACGAAAGGAAGCCGCCACCATGGCGAAGCTGAGCACCGACGAACTGCTCGACACGTTCAAGGAGATGACCCTCATCGAGCTCTCGGACTTCGTGAAGAAGTTCGAGGAGGTCTTCGAGGTCACCGCCGCCGCCCCGGTCGCGGTCGGCGTTGCCGCCGCCCCCGGCGCCGCCCCGGCCGAGGCCGAGGAGGAGAAGGACGAGTTCGACGTCGTCCTCGAGTCCGACGGTGGCAAGAAGATCAACGTCATCAAGGTCGTGCGCGAGCTGACCGGCCTGGGCCTCAAGGAGGCGAAGGACCTCGTCGAGGCCGCGCCGAAGGCCGTCCTGGAGAAGGTCAACAAGGAGAACGCCGACAAGGCGAAGGCGAAGCTCGAGGGCGAAGGCGCCAAGGTCACCCTCAAGTAGTCCCGCTCCGCGCGAACCGTGGGCGTCCCCGAATCCGGGGGCGCCCACGTTCCGTTTTCGGGTCCTAGGGACTGGGCAACCGTCCCGAAGCGTGGGCCGCGACAGGAGTCCCACAGAGGCCAACGATCGTTGCTATCGAGTTAAAGGATCATTCTTTTGTACGGATTTGACCCGTCTCATAACCGTCACATGGTCCAGAGCCCTTGACGCGGCGCGATGCGCCATGCACGCTGAATCCGCAACGCCTTCCGAGGCGGTGCGACGGCCCCCTAGATCCTCAGCACAACGAAGCACAGACCGTCAGCCCGGTTAACGGGCGGCGGTCACGTTGGACGGGAGCCGCCAGGCGCGGATAGCGGAGACGGGTCCGAGAAAATCGGACACGTTGGGAGCACGTGTCGTGGTGGCTTGCCAGCGGGTAGCCTTGCGGCTACACTGCTAGTTTGCGCTGCCTCCTCATTTGGCCTCTGCCGGTGATGTCCCTTTGTGGGGTATTTCCGAACGGGGTCTCTTGGAGTGCTCGCGAAACGGCCGTTGCACCACAGGTCCTCGGAAGGACGCATCTTGGCAGCTTCCCGCCCTGCGAAGACCAGTCAATCAAGCGCATACGCTCCTCGCCGAATTTCTTTCGGCCGGATCACGGAACACCTGGAGGTGCCCAACCTCCTTGCCATCCAAACCGAGTCGTTCGACTGGTTGGTGGGCAACGAGGCCTGGGCGCAGCGGTGGGCCGGGGATCCTCACGCCCGGAGCGGGTTGGCTGAGATCCTTGACGAGATTAGTCCTATTGAGGACTTTTCTGGCACTATGTCCCTCTCCTTCAGCGCACCGCGCTTCGACGAGGTCAAGGCCTCGATCGAGGAGTGCAAGGAGAAGGACCTCACCTACTGCGCCCCGCTCTTCGTCACCGCCGAGTTCACGAACCACTCGACCGGTGAGATCAAGAGCCAGACGGTGTTCATGGGTGATTTCCCGATCATGACCCCCAAGGGCACGTTCATCATCAACGGCACCGAGCGTGTCGTGGTGAGCCAGCTCGTCCGGTCACCGGGAGTCTACTTCTCCAAGGAGCCCGACAAGACGTCCGACCGGGATATCACCACCGTGAAGGTGATCCCGAGCCGCGGCGCCTGGCTCGAGTTCGACATCGACAAGCGCGACACCGTCGGCGTGCGCATCGACCGTAAGCGCCGCCAGGCGGTCACGGTCCTGCTCAAGGCCATCGGTTGGTCCAACGACCGGATCCGCGAGCACTTCAGCTGGTCCGAGCTGATGATGACGACCCTCGAGAAGGATCACATCGCCGGCCAGGACGAGGCGCTGCTCGACATCTACCGCAAGCTCCGTCCGGGTGAGCCGCCGACGCGCGAGAACGCCCAGACGCTGCTCGACAACCTCTTCTTCAACCCGAAGCGGTACGACGTCGCGCGCGTGGGTCGCTACAAGTTCAACAAGAAGCTCGAGCTTGAGCTCCCCATCACGACCGGCGTGCTGACCGAGGACGACGTCGTCGCCACGGTGGCCTACCTGTGCCGGCTGCACGCCGGTGAGGAGGGCTACGAGGCCGACGACATCGACCACTTCGGCAACCGGCGCCTGCGCACCGTGGGTGAGCTGATCCAGAACCAGGTTCGGGTCGGCCTCTCCCGCATGGAGCGCGTGGTCCGGGAGCGGATGACGACGCAGGACGTCGAGGCGATCACGCCGCAGACCCTGATCAACATCCGTCCGGTGGTCGCGGCGATCAAGGAGTTCTTCGGGACCTCCCAGCTGTCGCAGTTCATGGACCAGACCAACCCGCTCGCGGGTCTGACCCACCGTCGCCGCCTGTCGGCGCTCGGCCCGGGCGGTCTGTCGCGTGAGCGTGCCGGCTTCGAGGTCCGTGACGTTCACCCGTCGCACTACGGCCGCATGTGCCCGATCGAGACGCCGGAAGGACCCAACATTGGTCTGATCGGCGCCCTGTCCACGTTCGCAAGGGTTAATCCGTTCGGCTTCATCGAGACGCCGTACCGGAAGGTCGAGAACGGTCGCGTGACCGAGCAGATCGACTACCTCACCGCGGACGAGGAGGACCGGCACGTCATCGCGCAGGCGAACGAGCCGCTCAAGAGCGACGGCCAGTTCACCAACAGCCGCGTTCTCGTCCGCCGTAAGGGTGGCGAGGTCGACTACGTGACGCCGGACGGCGTGGACTACATGGACGTCTCACCGCGCCAGATGGTGTCGGTCGCGACCGCCATGATCCCGTTCCTGGAGCACGACGACGCCAACCGTGCCCTCATGGGCGCGAACATGCAGCGTCAGGCCGTGCCCCTGGTGAAGGCCGAGTCCCCGCTCGTCGGCACGGGTATGGAGTACCGCGCCGCCGTCGACGCCGGTGACGTGGTCGTCGCCGAGGTGGCCGGCGTGGTCGAGGACCTGTGCGCCGACTACGTGACGGTGCACCAGGACGACGGCCACCGTCGTACGTACCTGCTGCACAAGTTCCGGCGGTCGAACGCCGGCTCCTGCGTCAACCAGAAGCCGGTGGTCTTCGAGGGCGACCGGGTCGAGGCCGGCCAGGTCATCGCGGACGGTCCGTGCACCGACGAGGGCGAGATGGCACTCGGGCGCAACCTGCTCGTGGCCTTCATGACCTGGGAGGGGCACAACTACGAGGACGCGATCATCCTGTCGCAGCGCCTCGTGCAGGAGGACGTCCTCACCTCGATCCACATCGAGGAGCACGAGGTCGACGCCCGCGACACCAAGCTGGGTCCGGAGGACATCACCCGGGACATCCCGAACGTCAGCGAGGAGATGCTCGCCGACCTCGACGAGCGCGGCATCATCCGCATCGGCGCCGAGGTCGTCCCGGGCGACATCCTGGTCGGCAAGGTCACGCCCAAGGGCGAGACGGAGCTGACCCCGGAGGAGCGGCTGCTGCGCGCGATCTTCGGCGAGAAGGCCCGCGAGGTCCGCGACACGAGCCTCAAGGTGCCGCACGGCGAGTCGGGCACGGTCATCGGCGTTCGCACGTTCTCCCGCGAGGAGGGCGACGAGCTGCCGCCGGGCGTGAACGAGCTGGTCCGCGTCTACGTCGCCCAGAAGCGCAAGATCCAGGACGGCGACAAGCTCGCCGGCCGGCACGGCAACAAGGGCGTCATTTCCAAGATCCTTCCGGCCGAGGACATGCCGTTCCTGGAGGACGGCACCCCGGTCGACATCGTGCTCAACCCGCTCGGCGTGCCGAGCCGGATGAACATCGGCCAGGTCCTCGAGACCCACCTCGGGTGGGTGGCGAAGACCGGCTGGAAGGTCGAGGGTGACGACGCCGCCTGGAAGACGTCGCTGAAGGCGATCGGCGCGCACGAGTCCGAGCCGGACACGAACGTGGCGACGCCGGTCTTCGACGGTGCCAAGGAGGAGGAGATCAGCGGTCTGCTGGCCGCCACCCTCCCGAACCGCGACGGCACCCAGATCGTGGGTTCGTCGGGCAAGGCGCAGCTGTTCGACGGCCGCAGCGGCGAGCCGCTGCCGGACCCGATCGCTATCGGCTACATCTACATCCTCAAGCTGAACCACCTGGTCGACGACAAGATCCACGCTCGCTCGACCGGCCCGTACTCGATGATCACGCAGCAGCCGCTGGGTGGTAAGGCGCAGTTCGGTGGCCAGCGGTTCGGCGAGATGGAGTGCTGGGCCATGCAGGCCTACGGCGCCGCGTACGCGCTGCAGGAGCTGCTGACCATCAAGTCCGACGACGTGCTCGGCCGGGTCAAGGTCTACGAGGCCATCGTCAAGGGCGAGAACATTCCGGAGCCCGGCATTCCGGAGTCCTTCAAGGTTCTGCTCAAGGAGCTGCAGTCGCTCTGTCTCAACGTCGAGGTGCTCTCCAGCGATGGGGTCGCCCTGGAGATGCGCGAGACCGACGACGAGGTCTTCCGTGCCGCCGAGGAGCTGGGCATCGACCTCTCCCGGCGACCGAACGAAGGCGTGATCAGCGTCGACGAAGTCTGATCGGGACGGTCCGGGCCGCTCACGCGGCCCGGACCGCAGCCCCTCCTGAACCACCAGACGAGCTACTGAGATTCGAGGGATAGCCGAAGTGCTCGACGTCAACTTCTTCGACGAGCTCCGCATCGGTCTCGCCACCGCGGACGACATCCGTCAGTGGTCGCACGGCGAGGTCAAGAAGCCGGAGACCATCAACTACCGCACGCTCAAGCCCGAGAAGGACGGACTCTTCTGCGAGAAGATCTTCGGCCCCACCCGGGACTGGGAGTGCTACTGCGGTAAGTACAAGCGGGTTCGCTTCAAGGGCATCATCTGTGAGCGCTGCGGCGTCGAGGTGACCCGGGCGAAGGTCCGCCGTGAGCGCATGGGCCACATCGAGCTCGCCGCGCCGGTGACCCACATCTGGTACTTCAAGGGCGTGCCGAGCCGGCTGGGCTACCTGCTGGACCTGGCCCCCAAGGACCTCGAAAAGATCATTTACTTCGCCTCGTACGTGATCACGAGCGTGGACACCGAGGCGCGCCACCGCGACCTCGCCACGCTGGAGGCGGAGATCATCGCGGAGAAGCGGCACGCCGAGAACGGCCGCGACGCCGAGATCGAGAAGCGGGCCGCCAAGCTGGAGGCCGACCTGGCCGAGCTCGAGGCCGAGGGCGCCAAGAGCGACGTGCGCCGCAAGGTCAAGGAGGCTGGCGAGCGGGAGATGCGCCAGATCCGCGACCGCGCCCAGCGCGAGGTCGACCGGCTCGACGAGGTGCTCGACACCTTCCGCAAGTTGGACTCCAAGCAGCTCATCACCGACGAGCTGCTCTACCGCGAGCTGCGCGACCGCTTCGGCGAGTACTTCACCGGCCACATGGGCGCCGAGGCGATCAAGTCGCTGGTGGAGAACATGGACCTCGACGCCGAGGCCGAGAGCCTGCGCGAGACCATCCGCACCGGTAAGGGCCAGCGGAAGATCCGCGCGCTCAAGCGGCTCAAGGTCGTGGCGGCGTTCCTCAACACCACCAACTCGCCGCTCGGCATGGTCCTCGACTGTATCCCGGTGATCCCGCCGGACCTGCGGCCGATGGTCCAGCTCGACGGTGGCCGCTTCGCCACGAGCGACCTCAACGACCTGTACCGCCGGGTCATCAACCGCAACAACCGCCTCAAGCGACTGATCGACCTCGGCGCCCCCGAGATCATCGTCAACAACGAGAAGCGCATGTTGCAGGAGGCCGTCGACGCGCTGTTCGACAACGGCCGGCGCGGTCGTCCGGTCACCGGCCCGGGCAACCGGCCGCTGAAGTCGCTGTCCGACATGCTCAAGGGCAAGCAGGGCCGGTTCCGGCAGAACCTGCTCGGCAAGCGCGTCGACTACTCGGGCCGTTCCGTCATCGTCGTCGGCCCCCGGCTCAAGCTGCACCAGTGCGGCCTGCCCAAGCAGATGGCGCTGGAGCTGTTCAAGCCGTTCGTGATGAAGCGCCTGGTGGACCTCAACCACGCGCAGAACATCAAGTCGGCCAAGCGCATGGTCGAGCGTCAGCGCCCGGTCGTGTGGGACGTGCTGGAGGAGGTCATCGGCGAGCACCCCGTGCTGCTCAACCGTGCCCCCACCCTGCACCGTCTCGGCATCCAGGCGTTCGAGCCGCAGCTGGTCGAGGGCAAGGCCATCCAGATCCACCCGCTCGTCTGCACCGCGTTCAACGCGGACTTCGACGGTGACCAGATGGCCGTGCACGTGCCGCTGTCCGCGGAGGCGCAGGCCGAGGCCCGCGTCCTCATGCTGTCGTCGAACAACATCCTCAAGCCGGCCGACGGCAAGCCCGTGACCATGCCCACGCAGGACATGATCATCGGTCTGTACCACCTCACCCACCTCAAGGAGAACGCGCTCGGCGCCGGCCGTGCCTTCTCCTCCGAGGCCGAGGCCCGGATGGCGTACGACGCGGGCGAGCTGCACCTGCAGGCCCCGATCAAGATCCGCCTGCCGGAGCTTGAGGGCGTGGAGAACGGCGCGGGCAAGCCGGCGTGGGAGGCCCCCGAGGGCTTCCAGCCCGGCGACACCGTGATCATCGAGACCACGCTCGGCCGGGTGCTGTTCAACGAGACGCTCCCCGTGGCGTACAAGTTCATCAACTACGAGATCCGCAAGGGTCAGCTGTCGGCGATCGTCAACGACCTCGCCGAGCGCTTCCCGAAGGTGCAGCTGGCGGCGACGCTGGACGCGCTCAAGGAGGCCGGCTTCCACTGGGCCACCTGGTCCGGCGTGACCATCGGTATCGAGGACGTCGTGGCGCCGCCGCGCAAGCGCGAGATCCTCGACCGGTACGAGAAGGAAGCCGAGCAGATCGACAAGCAGTACCAGCGTGGTCTCATGACCGCCGAGGAGCGTCGCGGCGAGCTCATCGAGATCTGGACCAAGGCGACCAACGAGGTCGCCAAGGAGCTGGACACCGCGCTGCCGGTGGGCAACCCGCTGTGGACGATGATCCACTCGGGCGCCCGCGGCAACATGCTGCAGCTGCGGCAGATCTCGGCGATCCGTGGCCTGGTGGCCAACCCCAAGGGTGAGATCATCCCGCGCCCGATCAAGGCCTCGTTCCGCGAGGGTCTGTCCGTGCTGGAGTACTTCATCTCCACGCACGGCGCCCGCAAGGGTCTGGCCGACACCGCCCTGCGTACCGCCGACTCGGGTTACCTGACCCGTCGTCTGGTGGACGTCTCGCAGGACGTGATCATCCGCGAGGAGGACTGCGGCACGGACCGGGCCATCACGATCCCGATCGGTCAGCGGATCAACGGCGAGCTGGTCATGCACGAGCACGCCGAGACGGGCGTGGTCGGCCGCACGATCGCCGACGACGTGAGCGACCCCAAGGGCAACCTGGTCGTCGCCCGCGGCACCGACATCAACATGATCCTGCTGGCCAAGCTGATCGAGGCCGGGGTCGAGCAGGCGCGCATGCGCAGCGTGCTGACCTGCGAGTCGAAGCTCGGCGTCTGCGCGGCCTGCTACGGCCGGTCGCTGCCGACGGGCAAGACGGTCGACGTCGGCGAGGCCGTCGGCATCATCGCCGCCCAGTCCATCGGTGAGCCCGGTACGCAGCTGACGATGCGTACCTTCCACACCGGTGGTGTCGCGGGTGAGGACATCACCCAGGGTCTGCCCCGTGTCCAGGAGATCTTCGAGGCGCGCGTGCCCAAGGGCAAGGCGCCGATCGCGGAGACCCCGGGTCGGGTCCGGATCGAGGACGGCGAGCGGTCGCGCAAGATCATCATCGTGCCGGACGACGGCAGTGACGAGATCGTGCACGACAAGATCTCCAAGCGCGTCCAGCTGCTCGCGCACGACGGCGATCACGTCCAGGTCGGCGAGAAGCTCACCAAGGGCACGATCGACCCGCACGAGCTGCTGCGGGTGCTCGGCCCGCGCGCGGTCCAGGTCCACCTGACCCAGGAGGTCCAGGAGGTCTACCGCTCGCAGGGTGTGCTCATCCACGACAAGCACATCGAGATCATCATCCGGCAGATGCTGAAGCGGGTCACGATCATCGACTCGGGCTCGACGGAGTTCCTGCCGGGCCTGCTGGTCGACCGTGCCCAGTTCGAGGCGGAGAACCGTCGGGTCGTCGCCGAGGGCGCCGAGCCGGCCGCCGGCCGTCCGGTCCTGATGGGTATCACCAAGGCGTCGCTCGCCACCGACTCGTGGCTCTCGGCCGCCTCCTTCCAGGAGACGACCCGGGTGCTCACCGACGCGGCGATCAACGCCCGGAGCGACTCGCTCATCGGCCTCAAGGAGAACGTCATCATCGGCAAGCTCATCCCGGCCGGTACGGGCATTTCCCGCTACCGCAACATCCGGGTGGAGCCCACCGAGGAGGCGAAGGCCAAGGTGTACTCGATGACCGGCTACACCGAGGCCGACTACGGCTTCGGCCCGGCCAGCGGCGTGGCCGTCCCGCTCGACGACTTCGACCTGGGGTCGTTCCGCTGACGCGATAGATCAATAAACGCAGGCCCCCGCTTTACGGCAGGGGCCTGCGTTTGTTTCTGCGGTGAACCGCGTGTTATCAGGGTTTAACGGACCGGAGTGGGGCCCCGTCGTGCGGTGGGCCGGGGAACGTGCTGTGCTAGAGCGCATGACCGAAACCGTGATCGACCCGTCACCGACGGAGATGGCGCAACGGCACCCGCTCGACCCGGAGCCCGTGCGGTCCACCAAGGCCGCCGCGGTCCTCGCGCTCGGCGTGGCCGCCGTCGTGACCGCCCCGCTGGTCGGCGGCATCATCCCGGCCACGGTCGGCCTGGCGCTGGCCAGGCAGGCGCGCGGCGACCTGGTCCAGGGGAAGGGCTACCTGACCGGGGTGCGCCAGCTGCGCGTCGGCGTCGTGCTCGTCTGGATCGCTCTTGTCATCGCGATCGGCGCGCTGGTCGCGGCCAGCGTGGTCGGCCTGCTCTCGCTCGCCGGCGACGCCGGCAACGGCCAGGACTTCCCGCCGACGTCGGACTGAGCGCCCGCGGTCGCCTGCCGGATGAGCGAAGATGAAGGCCGGCAGCGACGGGAGGAGCGGCGTGGCACACCACATCGGGACGGGCGAGGCCTACCCGCCCGGCGGCTGGGCGTCGCCCGACGGCCCTCCGCCCGCCGTTCCCGCGCCCGTGGGCACACCGTGGCCGGACCCGCCGGCGGTGCGCCCGCCGGCGCGGGTCCAGCACCGCCCGGCCGGTCCTGTCGTCGCGCCCGTCGCGCCCGGATACCCGGTGCCCGGTCCCGCGGCCCCCATGCCGCCCTACCCGCGCGTCGACGGCAACTACGGCCCGCCCCCGCACCCGTGGCCCGTCCCGGCGGTCACCCGGGCGTACGGGCTGCCGGCGCCGGTCGCGGTGCTGCCCGTCCCCGAGACGCCGTTCGCGGTCGCGGTGGTGGGGGTGCGCCCGACGCTGAGCGGCCCGTCGGCGGCGAGCCTCGCCGGCGGGATCGCCGCCATCCTGGTGTCGCTGGTGTCGCTGTTCTTCGGCCAGGTGGGCGCCGAGGGCGGCTGGGGCCTGCCGGTCGGGGGCGCCTTCGCCGCGCTGGCCGCGTTCCTGGGGATCGCCGCGATCGTGCTGGCGGCTGTCGGCATGCGTCAGATCGAGCGGGCGCCCGTCGTCGGGATCTCCGGGCTGGGACAGGCCAGAGGTGGGCTGGTGTGCGGCGTGCTCGGTCTCGTCATGACAGCGGGAGCGGTGCTGGCGGCCCTCGCCGCGGCGACGTAACGGCGGGTCGGGTGGCCCGGACGCGACGCGTCCACGGCCGAGGTAGACTGAGTGTGGAAGAACACCGTCGTGGGTGCAGTGTGGGATAGGACGGACTGCGGCCGGGATGGATCCGGTGGGATCGGGCAGACTGGTGGTTGGGTGAATTAGGCCACCGTTAGCCCGATTTGGTCATCTCGTTTTGACCTGCGTCCTCGCGGTCGGTACTCTTTCCCCTCGTGCCTGGGTTCCCAGGCCGCTTGTGCGTGCGTTTGGGCCGGGGTCCGGTCGGGCGGGCACAGATAAAGCCGGTGGTGAACACCAACGGCACCGGTGTGGACCGGGCGACACGCCCGACCGCGGGGGCCGAAACAAATCACCATCAACACAACACCAGAAGCGTTATCCGGGAAAATCCGGTAACACAGGGAAAAGGCGCGGCCGCACGTGCGGTCGAAGGGAGACTTGAGGCCCGGATGCCCACGATCCAGCAGCTGGTCCGCAAGGGCCGCAAGGCGAAGACGAGCAAGACCAAGACGCCGGCGCTGAAGGGAAGCCCCCAGCGGCGGGGCGTCTGCACGCGCGTCTACACCACCACGCCCAAGAAGCCGAACTCCGCGCTGCGCAAGGTCGCCCGCGTGAAGCTGACCAGCCAGATCGAGGTCACGGCGTACATCCCTGGTGTCGGCCACAACCTGCAGGAGCACTCGATCGTGCTCGTTCGCGGCGGCCGCGTGAAGGACCTCCCGGGCGTTCGCTACAAGATCATCCGCGGTTCGCTGGACACCCAGGGTGTCCGCAACCGCAAGCAGGCGCGCAGCCGCTACGGCGCGAAGAAGGAGAAGAGCTAATGCCGCGTAAGGGCCCCGCTCCCCGCCGGCCGCTGATCGCCGACCCGGTGTACAACTCGCCGCTGGTCACTCAGCTTGTCAGCAAGATCCTCATGGAGGGCAAGCGCCAGCTGGCCGAGTCGATCGTCTACGGCGCCCTGGAGGGCTGCCGCGAGAAGACCGGCACGGACCCGGTGGTCACGCTCAAGCGGGCGATGGACAACGTGAAGCCGACCCTCGAGGTCCGCAGCCGCCGTGTCGGTGGCGCGACCTACCAGGTGCCGGTCGAGGTCCGTCCGGCCCGGGCGACCACGCTCGGCCTCCGCTGGCTGGTGACCTACTCCCGCGCCCGTCGCGAGAAGACCATGGTCGAGCGCCTCATGAACGAGCTGCTCGACGCGAGCAACGGCCTCGGCGCTTCGGTGAAGCGGCGCGAGGACACGCACAAGATGGCTGAGTCCAACAAGGCGTTCGCCCACTACCGCTGGTAGTGAGCAACCCACCCGCCGGCTGCCGCTGGCACCCGGAACCGACGAGACACGAAGTAGGGATCTGACGTGGCTGCCGCCGACAACGCGCTCGCCAAGACTCGCAACATTGGCATCATGGCGCACATCGACGCTGGTAAGACGACCACCACCGAGCGGATCCTGTTCTACACCGGTATCACGTACAAGATCGGTGAGGTCCACGAGGGCGCGGCCGTCATGGACTGGATGGAGCAGGAGCAGGAGCGCGGGATCACGATCACTTCCGCCGCCACCAAGTGCGAGTGGAAGGGTCACACGATCCAGATCATCGACACCCCGGGCCACGTCGACTTCACGGTCGAGGTGGAGCGGTCGCTGCGCGTGCTCGACGGTGCGGTGGCCGTGTACGACGGTGTCGCGGGTGTGGAGCCCCAGACCGAGAACGTGTGGCGGCAGGCGGACAAGTACCACGTGCCCCGCATGTGCTTCGTCAACAAGCTCGACCGGACCGGCGCGGACTTCTTCCGTTGCGTGCGCATGATGGTGGAGCGCCTCAACGCGACGCCGCTCGTGCTGCAGATCCCGATCGGCCTCGAGGGCGACCACATCGGCGTCGTGGACCTGATCAACATGCGGGCCCTGACCTGGCGTGGCGAGACCCAGAAGGGCGAGGACTACGCCGTCGAGGAGATCCCGGCCGACCTCGCCGACCAGGCGGCCGAGTGGCGCGAGAAGCTGCTCGAGACGCTCGCCGACGTCGACGACGCGGTCATGGAGAAGTACCTCGAGGGCGAGGAGCTCTCGGTCGAGGAGATCCAGGCCGCCATCCGGCGGGCCACGATCGCCAGCAAGGCCAACCCGGTCGTCTGCGGCTCGGCGTTCAAGAACAAGGGCGTGCAGCCCATGCTCGACGCCGTCGTGGCCTACCTGCCGTCGCCGCTGGACATCCCGGCGATCGAGGGCACCGCGATGGACGGGGAGACCCCGATGTCGCGTAAGCCGTCGCCGTCCGAGCCGTTCTCGGCCCTGGCCTTCAAGATTCAGACCGACAAGCACCTCGGCAAGCTCACCTACGTGCGCGTGTACTCCGGGACGCTCGAGTCCGGTTCCCAGGTGGCGAACTCCACCAAGGACCGCAAGGAGCGGATCGGCAAGATCTACCAGATGCACGCGAACAAGCGTGAGGAGCGCAGCAGCGCCAGCGCGGGCGACATCATCGCCGTGCAGGGTCTCAAGCAGACCACCACGGGTGACACGCTCAGCGACCCGGCGCACCAGGTGATCCTGGAGTCCATGACCTTCCCCGAGCCGGTCATCTCGGTGGCCATCGAGCCGAAGAGCAAGGCCGACCAGGAGAAGCTGGGCACCGCGATCCAGCGCCTCGCCGAGGAGGACCCGACCTTCCGCGTCCGCAACGACGAGGAGACCGGCCAGACGGTTATCTCCGGCATGGGCGAGCTGCACCTGGACATCCTGGTGGACCGCATGCGCCGCGAGTTCAACGTCGAGGCGAACATCGGCAAGCCGCAGGTGGCGTACCGCGAGACCATCCGCCGCGTGGTGGAGAAGATCGAGTACACCCACAAGAAGCAGACCGGTGGTTCGGGCCAGTACGCCCGCGTCATCGTGAAGCTGGAGCCGCTGCCGCTGGCCGCCGACGCGCCGACCTACGAGTTCGTGAACGCGGTGACGGGTGGTCGCATCCCGAAGGAGTTCATCCCGTCGGTGGACGCCGGTGCGCAGGACGCCATGCAGTACGGCGTGCTCGCGGGGTACCCGCTGGTGGGTGTGAAGCTGACGCTGCTCGACGGTCAGTACCACGAGGTCGACTCGTCGGAAATGGCGTTCAAGATCGCTGGTTCGATGGTGCTGAAGGAGGCGGCCCGCAAGGCCGACCCCGCGCTCCTCGAGCCGATGATGTCCGTCGAGGTCGTTACGCCCGAGGAGAACATGGGCGACGTCATCGGCGACCTCAACTCCCGGCGCGGCATCATCCAGGCCATGGAGGAGCGCGGCGGTGCCCGCGTCGTCCGTGCCCTGGTGCCGCTGTCGGAGATGTTCGGCTACGTCGGCGACCTGCGGTCGAAGACCCAGGGCCGGGCTAGCTACAGCATGCAGTTCGACTCCTACGCCGAGGTTCCGCAGAACGTGGCGAAGGAGATCATCTCGAAGGCCACGGGCGAGTAATCGCCCGCGGCCTCCAGGCTGCGAAGCACCGGGCTCTCAAGGCCGCGAGGCCGTAGGACCCACAGTCGACAGAAGAACCAACGTCTCGTGCGGATCCACCGCACCGGACAGTCACAGGAGGACACCAGTGGCGAAGGCGAAGTTCGAGCGGACTAAGCCGCACGTCAACATCGGCACCATTGGTCACATCGACCACGGGAAGACGACGCTGACCGCGGCCATCACCAAGGTGCTGCACGACCGGTACCCGGACGTGAACCCGTACACGCCGTTCGACGAGATCGACAAGGCGCCGGAGGAGAAGGCCCGCGGCATCACGATCTCGATCGCGCACGTCGAGTACCAGACCGAGGCGCGTCACTACGCGCACGTGGACTGCCCGGGTCACGCCGACTACATCAAGAACATGATCACCGGTGCCGCGCAGATGGACGGCGCGATCCTGGTGGTCGCGGCGACCGACGGCCCCATGCCGCAGACCCGCGAGCACGTGCTGCTGGCCCGCCAGGTCGGCGTGCCCTACATCGTCGTCGCCCTGAACAAGAGCGACATGGTGGAGGACGAGGAGCTCCTGGAGCTCGTCGAGCTCGAGGTCCGCGAGCTGCTCTCGGCTCAGGAGTACCCGGGTGACGACCTGCCGGTCGTCCGCGTCTCGGCGCTGAAGGCGCTCGAGGGCGACCCGAAGTGGTCGGACGCGCTCATGGAGCTCATGAACGCTGTCGACACCGCGATTCCGCAGCCGGAGCGCGAGGTTGACAAGCCGTTCCTGATGCCGATCGAGGACGTCTTCACGATCACCGGTCGTGGCACCGTCGTCACCGGTCGCGCGGAGCGCGGCATCCTCAAGCCGAACGAGGAGGTGGAGATCGTCGGCATCCGCGAGAAGTCGATGAAGACGACCTGCACCGCCATCGAGATGTTCCGCAAGGTGCTCGACGAGGCTCGCGCTGGCGAGAACGTCGGCCTCCTGCTGCGCGGCATCAAGCGCGAGGACGTCGAGCGGGGCATGGTTGTCGTCAAGCCCGGCACGACGACCCCGCACACCGACTTCGAGGCGACGGTCTACATCCTCTCGAAGGAGGAGGGCGGCCGTCACACGCCGTTCTTCCAGAACTACCGTCCGCAGTTCTACTTCCGTACCACGGACGTCACCGGCGTCGTCACGCTGCCCGAGGGCACCGAGATGGTCATGCCGGGCGACAACACCGACATGACGGTGAAGCTGATCCAGCCCATCGCCATGGACGAGGGTCTGCGGTTCGCGATCCGGGAGGGTGGCCGCACCGTCGGCGCCGGCCGGGTCACCAAGATCAACAAGTAGTACGTGCGACGGCTGGGCGGCCCGGGTCTTCTCCGGGGCGCCCAGCCGATCGGGCGAGGTCAGGGCGTCGGGAATGTGTTCTGGCTGACCCCGATTTCACATTGCCGCGTGAACTCCGGCATAATGAATAGGTTGCGTCCGCGAGGGCGTGCGCTGCTGCGTCATGTGCGTGATGTTGCGCGCTCCTCGCTCGGTGCCCGGCACCGGCCCCCGGTCGGCCACGGACACCTCCGCTCCCCATAAGGGTGGGCGTGCGGCGCCCACGGGAACATCAGGACCCAGAGCCCCCTCGGGGCGGAGCCTGGCCCGCGGCCGCGACACGCCCGACCGCGGGGGTCGGAAAGACACGAGGTCTCCGGGCCTCGTGTGCGGCGAGTGCAGCGCCGGACACACGTCCGGTTCCGGTGCCCCACCAGGGGCGCACGGGGGCATGGCCCCCGTGGGGTAGAGAAGGAAACGAAGCCACCATGGCGGGACAGAAGATCCGCATCCGGCTCAAGGCCTACGACCACGAGGTGGTCGACTCCTCGGCGCGGAAGATCGTCGAGACTGTGACGCGCACGGGCGCTCAGGTCGCGGGCCCGGTGCCGCTGCCCACGGAGATCAACCGTTACTGCGTCATCCGCTCGCCGCACAAGTACAAGGACTCGCGCGAGCACTTCGAGATGCGCACTCACAAGCGTCTGATCGACATCATCGACCCGACGCCGAAGACGGTCGACTCGCTCATGCGTCTCGACCTTCCGGCTGGCGTCGACATCGAGATCAAGCTGTAGGGACTGGGCTGGAATGGACAGGCAAGTTAAGGGCATCCTGGGCGCCAAGCTCGGCATGACCCAGGTCTGGGACAACAACAAGGTCGTCCCCGTAACCGTGCTGCTCGCCGGACCGTGCGTGGTCACGCAGGTGCGCACCCCGGACAAGGACGGCTACTCGGCGGTCCAGCTCGCCTACGGCGCGATCAACCCGCGCAAGGTGAACAAGCCGGTGGCGGGCCACTACGCGAAGGCGGACGTCGCGCCGCGCCGGCACATCGTCGAGCTGCGGACCACCGACGCCAGCGAGTACACGCTGGGCCAGGAGGTCACGGCCGCCGACTTCGCGCCCGGCACGTCGATCGACGTGACCGGCAAGACCAAGGGCAAGGGCTTCGCCGGCGTCATGAAGCGGCACGGCTTCCACGGTCTGCGCGCGAGCCACGGTGTCGAGCGCAAGCACCGCTCGCCCGGTTCGATCGGCGCCTGCGCGACCCCCGGCCGCGTCTTCAAGGGCGTCCGGATGGCCGGCCGCATGGGTAGCGAGCGCTTCACCGTGCAGAACCTGACGATCCAGGCGATCGACGCGGAGAACAACCTGATCCTCGTCAAGGGCGCCGTTCCGGGCCCGAAGGGCGCGCTGGTCCTCGTCCGGACCGCCGCCAAGACGGTGGCGAAGAAGGGTGGTGCGAAGTGACCACGGTTGACGTTCTCGGCACCGACGGTGCCAAGGTCGGCGCGGTCGACCTCCCCGCGGACATCTTCGACGTCCAGGCGAACATCCCGCTGATGCACCAGGTGGTCGTGGCCCAGCTGGCCGCGGCCCGCCAGGGCACGCACAAGGCGAAGACGCGTGGCGAGGTCTCCGGCGGCGGCAAGAAGCCCTACAAGCAGAAGGGCACCGGCCGCGCCCGCCAGGGCTCGATCCGCGCGCCGCAGTTCACCGGCGGTGGCGTGACGCACGGCCCGGTGCCGCGCGACTACTCGCAGCGGACCCCTAAGAAGATGAAGGCCGCCGCCCTGCGTGGCGCCCTGTCCGACCGGGCCCGCGAGGGCCGCGTGCACGTGGTCTCCACCTTCGTCGAGGGCGAGACGCCCAAGACGAAGGCGGCGCTGGCCACGCTGGGCGCGGTTGCCAATGAGGGCCGCATCCTGGCGGTGCTGAGCCGCGAGGACGAGGTCAACTGGCTCTCGCTGCGCAACGTGCCGACCGTGCACCTGCTCTCGGCGGACCAGCTCAACACGTACGACGTCCTCGTCTCGGACCAGGTCGTCTTCACCGCGGCGGCGCTCGACGAGTTCCTCGGCGTCCCGGCGGCAGCTGAGGAGGGTGGCAAGTGAGCACCGTTGCTGACCCGCGCGACATCATCGTGGCGCCGGTGATCTCGGAGAAGAGCTACAGCGAGCTCAACAAGAACTGGTACACGTTCCTCGTGAGCCCGGACGCGAACAAGACGGAGATCAAGATCGCTATCCAGCAGATCTTCGATGTCCGTGTGCTCAGCGTCAACACGCTCAACCGGCAGGGCAAGCGCAAGCGGACCAAGACCGGCTGGGGCAAGCGCAAGGACGTGAAGCGGGCGATCGTGAAGCTCGCGGACGGTGACCGGATTGAGGCCTTCGGCGGACCGGTCGGCTGAGGGGTATAGACAATGGCTATCCGTAAGTACAAGCCGACGACGCCGGGCCGTCGTGGCTCCAGCGTCAGCGACTTCGCGGAGATCACCCGATCGACGCCGGAGAAGTCGCTGCTGGTGCCGCTGCACAGCAAGGGCGGTCGCAACGCGCACGGCCGGGTGACCACGCGTCACCAGGGCGGCGGGCACAAGCGCCAGTACCGTCTCATCGACTTCAAGCGGGTCGACAAGGACGGCGTGCCGGCGAAGGTCGCGCACATCGAGTACGACCCGAACCGCACCGCGCGCATCGCGCTGCTGCACTACGCCGACGGCGAGAAGCGCTACATCCTCGCGCCGAAGGACATCAAGCAGGGCGACCGCATCGAGTCGGGCGTCGGCGCCGACATCAAGCCGGGCAACAACCTGCCGCTGCGCAACATCCCGGTCGGCACCACGGTGCACGCCGTCGAGCTGCGTCCGGGTGGCGGCGCCAAGCTGGCCCGCTCGGCCGGCACCGGCGTGCAGCTGCTGGGCCGCGAGGGTGACTACGCCACGCTGCGTATGCCGTCGGGCGAGATCCGGCGCGTGCTGGTCCAGTGCCGCGCGACGATCGGCGAGATCGGCAACGCCGACCAGTCCAACATCAACTGGGGTAAGGCCGGCCGCATGCGGTGGAAGGGCAAGCGCCCGACCGTCCGTGGCGTGGCGATGAACCCGATCGACCACCCGCACGGCGGTGGCGAGGGCAAGACCTCCGGTGGTCGCCACCCGGTGAACCCGAAGGGCAAGCCCGAGGGCCGCACCCGCCGCAAGGGCCAGCCGAGCGACCGCCTGATCGTCCGCCGCCGCTACGCGACGCGTAAGCGCGGCTGAGGGAGATAGAAGATGCCTCGCAGCCTGAAGAAGGGCCCGTTCATCGACGACCACCTGCTCAAGAAGGTGGAAGTCCAGAACGAGAAGAACAGCAAGAACGTCATCAAGACCTGGTCGCGTCGGTCGACGATCATCCCTGAGATGCTCGGTCACACCATCGCCGTCCACGACGGGCGCAAGCACGTCCCGGTCTTCGTGACCGAGGCGATGGTCGGGCACAAGCTCGGCGAGTTCGCGCTGACCCGTACGTTCAAGGGTCACGAGAAGGACGACCGGAAGAGCCGCCGCCGCTAAGGCGCCGCAGGACGACAGAGGATTAAGGGACACCCGATGCCAACGAAGAGCGACGCCGCAGCGCTTCCGGGCGCACGCGCAGTTGCGCGGCACGTGCGCATCTCGCCGATGAAGGCGCGCCGCGTGGTCAACCTCGTCCGCGGTCTGCCCGCGAAGGAGGCGCTCACGGTGCTGAAGTTCGCGCCGCAGGCCGCCAGCGAGCAGGTCTACAAGGTGCTCGCGAGCGCGATCGCGAACGCGGAGAACAACGAGCGCCTCGACCCCGACGCCCTGCTGGTCAGCGAGGCGTTCGTGGACGAGGGTCCGACGCTGAAGCGGTTCCGGCCGCGGGCGCAGGGCCGGGCGTACCGGATCCGCAAGCGGACGTGCCACATCACCATCGCCGTGGAGAGCGTGGTCACCGGCGGCGGCGCCCGTCGCGGGCTGACCGTGCCCGGCCGGGCCGCCGCGGCGAAGGCCGCGCCGGCGAAGGCCGCCGCGGAGACGGCCGCCGAGCCCGAGGCGACCGAGGTCGAGACCCCGGCTGCCACCGAGGTCGCGCCGAAGAAGAAGGCCACGAAGAAGGCCGCCACCAAGGCTGCCGGGTCCACCTCGGACGCGGACGCCGAGAAGGAGACCGAGTAATGGGTCAGAAGGTTCACCCGATTGGGTTCCGGCTCGGCATCAGCACCGACTGGAAGTCGCGCTGGTACGCCGACAAGCTCTACAAGGACTACATCGCGGAGGACGTCAAGATCCGCAAGATGATGTCCCGCGGGCTTGAGCGGGCCGGCATCTCCAAGGTCGACATCGAGCGCACCCGCGACCGGGTCCGCATCGACATCCACACCGCCCGGCCGGGCATCGTCATCGGCCGCAAGGGTGCGGAGGCCGAGCGCATCCGTGGCGAGCTCGAGAAGCTCACCGGCAAGCAGGTCCAGCTGAACATCCTCGAGGTCAAGAGCCCCGAGTCGGACGCGCAGCTGGTCGCCCAGGGCGTCGCCGAGCAGCTCTCCAGCCGGGTCAGCTTCCGCCGCGCCATGCGCAAGGCGATGCAGTCGGCCATGAAGAACACGCTGGTCAAGGGCATCCGGGTGCAGGTCTCGGGCCGTCTCGGTGGCGCCGAGATGAGCCGCACGGAGTTCTACCGCGAGGGCCGGGTGCCGCTGCACACGCTGCGCGCCAACATCGAGTACGGCTTCTTCGAGGCCCGTACGACCTTCGGTCGCATCGGTGTGAAGGTCTGGATCTACAAGGGCGACGCCGTTCCGGGCCGCGAGGCCCCGGCCGAGGCGCCCGGCGCCCGTCCGCGCCGCGACCGGGCCGACCGGCCCGAGCGCCCG
>NZ_BAAALT010000001.1:0-55982 GCF_039528515.1 Luedemannella flava | reverse complement strand
TTGTCACCGGCGAAGAACAGGTACATGTTCTGACTGTCAGCGATCAACGTCTGATCGATCGGACCCGTGTTGGACCCGGAGATGCTGCCGGTGAACAACGGCTGCGGCGCGGACCACCCGTTCGGGTTGGTCGGGTCGGTCGACGTGCGGTAGATGAACGGCCATTGACCCCACTGGTACGCCAGCACCCAGATGTTCTTCGGCGCGAAGTACAACAGCGTCGGCGCCACCGCCGCCGAGGGCATCGCGTTCTGACTCGCCGAGGCCATGTCCGACCAGTTCGTGAACGGCGTGAAGTTCATCGAACTGTACGACCCGTTCGACACGTACGACGCGTAGACCAGGTGCTTACCGTTGTACATCACGCTGGTGAAGTCCTTCAACGACACCCACCCCGACCTCGGGTTCGCCAACACACCCGTCGACGACCACCGGTACGACGACGGCAACGAACACGTGCCACCACCACCCGTGGTGGGTGCGGCGGTGGTGGGTGTGGTGCCGCCGACGCGGACGAGTTGCCATTGTTGGTTGGCGCCGCCCCAGTCGTCGTACTGGACGATGTTGGCGCCGTCGGTGGTGGCGGCGCCCTGGACTTCGAGGGCTTTGTTGCTGTTGCGGTTGATCAGCCGGACGTAGCCGTTGTCGGAGTCGGCGAGGCGCCATTGTTGGTTGGTGCCGTTGGCGTCGGACCATTGGACGATGCTGGCGCTGTTGGCGGTGGAGAAGTTGTAGACGTCGAGGACCTTGCCGGACAGGCGGGACTTGATGCGGTAGTAGCCGTTGCCGGAGTCGACGAACTGCCATTGTTGGTTGGTGCCGTCGTTGCGGGTCCACTGGGTGATGCGGGCTCCGTCGTTGGTGGCCCGTCCGTAGACGTCGACGGCTTTGCCGCTGTTGCGGTTGACCAGCACGTACCAGGCGCTGGTGTCGACGGTGGCCGCCGATGCCGGCCAGGTGCCCACCGCGACCACCGCGCCGGCCGCGACGACGGACACCACGCCGGCGGCCAGCGCCGTGCGCCAACCATGGCGCCGGCGGATAGCGGGCGCGTCACTCGTGATCGTCACGAGTGTCTCCTTTCCAATCGTGATCGAAGTCCCAGCGGATGCCGACGGCGTCAGGGCGATGGCGGTCGTGGGCACGCCAGTCGTCGTAGCCAGCACGAAAGCGGCTTCGAGGCCGAGCGATGTTAGCGTTAACAACGACGCTCGCGTTACGGGCGACGCGCATGAGCGGTCTCTCCCAGGGACGGGACGGGGAATGCCGAACAGCTTCCTGTGATGCGCTCGGTGGCAAGCACTTCCCTCAGACGAACCATCGCTGCTCGATGTTTTCGGCTGAGTGGACCGAAAATAGCGGCACATCAGTTCGAGTGTCAACGAAAACATTCGATGAAATGTCTCCGCCAATATTGTTATGCATGGCCGTGACCCGAAGTCCCTATGGAACGATCGCCACTGTTCCCACTGGTAACTTGATCGATAGCTCGCGAGGCATGCCGCGATCGCAGCCAGTAGGCAAAGGCAAGCTCACACGCCATCACACGCACCGATCGGCGCCGTGCCGGCCAAAACTCTGCCGTCTTGCCGGCGATAATTTCGGTGCTAGCCTTAACAGCCTCGTAACATCCACCATTGCCAATTCGTTGCGCGGCGGGAATCAGTCCGCGACATGTGGCATCGCGGGTCGCCGCCGGCACGCGCCGACCACCCCACGGGCACGCCGCACATCACCAGATCAAGAGGAGCCCGGCAGCAAACACCGACAACACCGCCAACGGGGTACCCAGGGTCGCCGCCGCCGGTCACTCCTGCGGCGGGCTGGAGGCGCTCATCGCCGCCCAGGACAGCCGGGTGAAGAGCGTCGTCCGGTCGTTCGTCATCGGCGGTGGCCTCGCGTCCCGGCCCAACTGGACGGTGCGGGGCAAGAACTTCTGAGTCTGCCGGGGCGGTCCCGGCGGGGCCGCCCCGGCTATGCCGTGCGCGGCGCGCCGGTGCTGCCGCGGACCATGAGATCGGCGGAGAAGGTGGCCTCCCGACGGCTGGGCTGTTTGCCCCTGGCCAGGTCCACGACCAGGTCCACCGCCGCGCCGGCCATATCGGCAAGGGGCTGGCGCACGGTCGTCAGGGGTGGGGTCAGCCAGGACGCCGGTGGGATGTCATCGAAGCCCACCACGCTGAGGTCCTTGGGGATGCGAATGCCCAGCTCATAGGCCACCTGATAGATCCCGATGGCGTCCCGGTCGCTGGAGGCGAAGATGGCGGTCGGCGGGTTGGGGAGCCCGAGCAGATGGCGGGCGTTCTCGACGCCGCTGGAGATCTGGAAGTCGCCCTGCCGGATCAGGCCCGGGTCGATCGGGACCCCGGCCGCGTCGAGCGCGGCCCGGTAGCCGTCGAGCCTCGCGCGGCTGGCGAGGGCGTGCGTGGGGCCGGCGATGAGCCCGATGCGCCGATGGCCCAGCTCCAGCAGATGGCGGGTGGCCGAGAGCCCGGCATTCCAGTTGTTGACGCTCACGGACGGGAACTGCGGGCCGGGCTCGGCGAGCGGATCGACCATCACGAACGGGATGTGCCGGCTGCGGAACAGCTTGACCTGGCTGACCGTGGGGCTGCAGAACACCCACAGCACGCCGGTGGGTCGGCGTGACACCAGCTCGTCAACCCAGCCGCGGCTGGGCGCCTGCCGGCCCTCGAGCCCGGACACCATCACGGCCAGGTGGTGTTGCCGGGCCGCCCGTTCGGCGCCGACGATGATCTCCATGGCGTAGTCGCCGCCCAGCACGTTGAAGACGAGCTCCACCAGGGGTGCCGGCGCGGTGACCCTGCGTTGGCGCCGGTAGCCCCACTCTTTGATCACGTCTTCGACGAGGTCGCGGGTCTCGCCAGCCACCGCACGACCATTGACGACCTTGGACACGGTCGCGACCGATACCCCCGCCCGTTCGGCGATCTGCGCAATTGTCAGCGGACCACGCTCGGTTGATCGGCCCTTCGAAGTCACCGCGGCAGTCTAAATTAACTTCAACCCGGCCGGGAGGATCTCCCGGGTCACCCGGGAACCAGCCCGATGTGCCGCGGCCGCCGGATCGGCACGCTCCATGCATGACTCGAAACGCACTGCGCGCCGCTGGCGCCATAGGCATCGCCCACGTGGCCATCGTCATCGCCGGCTTCGCCATCCAGTTCCAGGACGTCGTCGACATCACCCTGACCGCGCCCAAGGAGAACCTGACGACGTTCTTCGTCGACGGCGACCCCAGCCCCGTGTTCCTCGGGGGCCACCTGGAGTTGCTCGGGTACCTGCTGCTCCTGCCGTTCGCCGCGGCCCTCTACCGGCACCTGCGCTCGGCCGAGCCGGTCAGCGCGTTCGGGGCGTTGACGTCGATCCTGGCGGTCACCGCCTTCGTGGCGACGACGCTCTCGCCGGGCTTCGCGGCGGGCGCCGCCGCGCTGTGGATCGGCAGCCACGGTGGTGACCCGGCGTCGGTGGAGGCCCTGAACACCCTGCGCAACACCACCTACGTCACGTCGCTTGCCGCGTACGCCTTCTTCTTCGCCGCCGTAGGCGTCTCCGGGCTGACCGGTCGGTCGCTGCCGAAGTGGCTGAGCGTCCCGGCGCTGGTGCTCGCGGGCTGGCTCGCGGTCGGCCTCGCGTTCTTCACCGACGGGCAGGCCGACCTGCCGGCGATGGTGGGGCTCCTGTGGTCGCTGGCGGCGGCGATCTGGATGGTGTCCACGAAGATCAGCTCAACGGATGGTGCGCGCGCCGCGCAGGTGCCGGCAGTATCGCCGGCATGATCCGGACGGCTCGGCTCGCCCTCCTGTGGGGCCTGACCGTGATGACGACCGGGGCGGCCACCGTGGCCGCCCTGGTCGCTCAGGCGCGCGGACTGGCGCAGGCCGACAGCCGGTTGGCCGACCTGGTGGCCATCGCCGCGATAACCGGGGTAGGGGCGCTCATCCTCACCATCCGGCCCGGTCACCGGGTCGGCGTGATCATGCTCGCCAGCGGCGCCCTGTGGGGATTGGCGGCGCCGGTGGTGGAATGGGGCGTCGCGCGGGCGATCGAGCGGGCCGACCCCGTCCTGGTGGGCGTGGTGGTCGTGGCGCTGACGGTGCGCGGGCTGGGCTGGCTGCTCCTGGTCGGCGGCCTCGCGCTGGTGTTCCCGGACGGCCGACTTCCCGGGCCGCGCTGGCGATGGGCAGCCGCCGTGGCCGCCTGGTCGCTGAGCGCGTTCACGTTCGGGTCCCTGTGCCAACCTCACCCCATCGACCTGCGGGTGGAGGGTCTGCCGAACCCGCTGGCCCTGCCGGGAGCGGGCGGGACGCTGGCGGAGGCCAGCTTCCTGCTCGGCTTCGCGCTCGCGCTCGTCGCCGCGGCGACCGGGCTGGTCGCCATGGGCGTGCGCTGGCGGCGGGCGGACCAGCTGCAGCGCGAGCAGCTCAGCTGGTTCGCGCTGGCCTGCCTGCTCGTGCCTGTCGTGATGGTGGTCGCGCTGCTCGATGTGTCGACGGCGCTGGCGTACCCCCTCGCCGTCGCGGCCCTACCGACCGCGATCGGCTTCGCCGTCCTGCAGCGCCGCCTCTACGGCCTCGACCTGATCCTGCGGCGGACGCTGCTCTATGCCGTCCTGACGGCGGCGGTGTTCGCGGTCTACCTGCTGGCCGTGGCCGGTGCGGGCTCCATGATCGGGGTACGGCGGGGATGGTGGCTGGGGCTCGTGGGCGCGGTCGCCGTGGCCCTGGCCGTGGAACCGATGCGCCGCACCCTCCAACGCGTGGCCAACCGGGTGGTCTACGGCAACTGGGAGGATCCGTACGAGGTCGGCCGGCGTCTGGGCCTGCGCCTGTCGGACGCGGCCGCACCGCAGTCCACGTTGGATAACGCCCTGGTCGAGCTGGCCGCGACGCTCAAACTCCGCTGGGTCGCGATCGACTGCGACGGCGAGACGGTGGCCGAGGCCGGGCAGCGGCAGGATCCGATGCCGCCCGCGGAGACCATCGGCTGCCTCTCCGCTGTCGCGGATCGCCGGCTGCGCCCGCGTGACCGGGCGCTCCTGGAGTCGCTGGAGCGGCAGATCGCTCCGGTCGTCCGCGCCCGGCGGCTCGCCACCGAGCTTCGCCGCTCGCGCGACCGGCTGGTGCAGGCGCAGCAGGAGGAGCGCCGCCGGCTGCGCCGCGACCTGCACGACGGGCTCGGCGCCACGCTCGCCGCGTTGACCTTCAAGGTGGACACGGCCCGCAACGTGCTCGCCGGGGATCCGGCGGCGGAGCCCTTGCTGCTCGAGATCCGCGACCGCCTGCGCCACACGGTGGACGACGTGCGGCGACTGATCGACGGCCTTCGCCCGCCGCACCTGGACGAGCTGGGCCTCGTCGGCGCGCTCACCCGGCTCGCCGGCGAGCTCAGCGGGCAGACCCAGATCAGCATCCGGGTGTGCGACGGCCCGCACACGTCGAGCCCGACCGAGGTGGCCGCGTACCGCATCGCGCAGGAGGCGCTGACCAATGTGGTACGTCACGCCGGTGCCCGCACCTGCGAGGTGGTGCTCGCCTACCGGGACGTCGAGCTGGAGCTGAGCGTGTCCGATGACGGCAACGGCGAACCGGCGGCCCGCGACGGCAACGGCCTGGCGACGATGCGCGAGCGGGCCGAGGAGGTCGGGGGGACGCTTGCGGTCGCGTCCCGCCCGGGTCTGGGCACGGTGGTGACCGCCGTCCTGCCGAGAGGATAAAGGCAGATGAGAGTACTCATTGTCGACGACCACCCGCTGTTTCGGGACGGGGTGAGCGGGCTGCTCTCCTCGGTGCCGGGCACGACCGTCGTGGGGACGGCGGCGACGGCCGAGGAGGCGGTCCGGGAGGCGACCCTGACCCGTCCCGACGTCGTCCTGCTCGACCTCAACCTGCCCGGCGGATCGGGTCTGACCGCCATCCCACGGATCCTGGCGGCCTGTCCCGGGACGGCCGTGCTGGTGCTCACCATGGTCGAGGACGACCGCTCCCTGACCGCGGCACTCCGGGCCGGTGCCTCGGGGTACCTGCTCAAGGGTGTCGGCCAGGAGGAGTTGCTCGCGGCGCTGCGCACGATCGTCGGCGGTGGCGCGGTCTTCACCGGGGCCGTCGCGGACCGGATCCGCAGCGGGCGGACCGGGCACGCGGCGGACCTGACCGGGCGGGAGGCGGAGGTGCTGGAGCTGCTGGTCGAGGGCCGCGAGCCCGGGGCGATCGCGCGGGACCTGGGGCTGTCGACCAAGACCGTGCAGAACCATGTCTCGCGGATCCTGGCGAAGTTCCAGGCCCGCGACCGGGTCGAGCTCATCTTCAAGGTCAGAGGACTTTGAGTTATCTGGAGCGCGTGCAGAAGTCCATCAGGAAGTTCCATTCTGCCTTCGTAACCTGCAGTGATGCCGTCAGCTACGGGCGAGGTCGCCCACGCTGCGCGAAGGGCTCGCACCGTCCGCCGCCCAGAGGGCGCGGCGGCCGTCACATGGAAAGTGTTCTCTCTGAGTAGCGACACATTTCGCATGCATCGACAAACATCACTGGTGACCCTTGGCGGAACAATGATGTGCCCAGGAGGACGCCATGCGAAAAGTGAAGGGCCTGCTCGCTGCGGGATGTGCCGCCGCGCTGGCCGTAGCAGGCACGCTGCTGGCCATCGGCCCGGCCAGCGCCGAGTCGAACGGCGGCGTGCGCGTCATGCCGCTGGGCGACTCGATCACGGACGGCCTGAACGTGCCCGGCGGCTACCGGATCAACCTGTGGCAGAAGCTCGTGGCCGGCGGCTACCGCATCGACTTCGTCGGCTCGATGTTCAACGGCCCGAGCAACCTCGGTGACCACGACCACGAGGGCCACTCCGGCTGGACCATCGCGCAGATCGACGCGAGCGTGGTGAACTGGCTGCGGGCCACCACGCCCCGCACCGTACTGCTGCACATCGGCACCAACGACATGTTCGGCGGCTCGTCCGGCGCGCCGCAGCGGCTGTCGACGCTCATCGACCGCATCACCACGACGGCCCCGGACGCCGAGGTCTTCGTGTCGACGATCATCCCGCGGTCGGGCGCCGACTCGCAGGTACGCACGTTCAACGCGGCGATTCCGGGGATCGTGCAGAGCAAGGTGAGCGCGGGCAAGCGGGTGCACTTCGTGGACATGTACCCCGCATTGACGCTCTCCGACCTGGCCGACGGCGTGCACCCCAACGCCGGCGGGTACGCCAAGATGGCCACGGTCTGGGACAACGCGCTGCGGTCGGTGCCGCGCAGCATCACCGACGGCACCACGCCCACGTCCGGGGCCCCCACGACGACGCGCACCAGCGCGCCCCCGACCAGCACGAGGCCGAACTCCGCGGCGCCGAGCTCCGGCGCGCCCACCAGCACGCCGCCTGGTCAGACGACCGGTTGCTCCGCGGCGTACCGGCTGGTCAACAGCTGGAGCGGCGGCCTGCAGGCCGAGGTGACGGTCCGCAACGGCGGCACATCGACCCTCAACGGCTGGACCGTGCGGATGACGCTGCCCGGCGGGCAGAGCATCACCAGCCTGTGGAACGGGGTGAACACGGGCACGAGCGGCGCGGTCAGCGTGCGGAACGCGCCGTACAACGGCACTCTCCCCGCCAGCGGGTCCGCCACCTTCGGGTACGTCGCGAACGGCAGCTCCGCGGCGGCGCCGAGTTCGGTCAGCTGTTCAAGCCCGTGACCTGACCGGTCGTGGCAGCACCAGCTTGGGCGTCCCCACGGGCGTCCAAGCTGGTGACCTGCACGGCGGCGGGCATTCGCCCACCCTCGGGGCGGCCCTATGCGGCGGTGGGCGCGGTCACGAGTGGCGCGATCCGGCTGATGCGGGCTGCGATGTCGGCGTACGCGGCTTCGAACGCGGCGTCGGTGTCGTCGCGAACGGGGTCCGGCACCGACCAGTGCAGGGCGCGGGCGCCTTCGGGGAGCCGTTCGTGCGCGTTGTCGCAGACCGCGATGACAAGGTCGCCGCTGCGCAGCACGTCGGCGACGTGACGAGTGCCGGTGGGCTCGACGGTCAACCCGTGGCGCCGCGCGACACGCACCGCCCGCGGATGCACGCGTGCTGCCGGTTGGGTGCCCGCGGACGCCGCCGGCACGGCGCTCTGCTGCGCCCACAGCGCCGCGGCGAGTTGCGAGCGGGCGGAGTTGTGGGTGCACACGAACACCACCCGCGCCGCCGGATGACCCTGTGGCACCAGTAGGCCGGCCAGGGTGTCGGGCAGGAGGTGTACGTAGGTGCGGCGGCGGTCGCCTTCAGAGGTGGTGCGCACGATCAGCCCAGCGTCCTGGAGGACGTTGAGATGGTGGGCGACGAGATTGGTGGGCAGAGCCAGGTTGTGGGCGACCTCTCCCGGCGACGCGTCGCCGAGGACGAGCATGTCGACGATGGCCAGACGGGCCGGGTCACCCAGGGCAGCGTGGATCGCCGCCCGCTCGTCGAGAGTTCTGGCCCCGCTCATTAACTCAACGCTCAATGAGTGTTCTGTCGATGTCAAGCGCCGGTCGACGGCAGAAGTTCGGATACAAGCCGCTGGACGCGGTCGCGGATCTCGTCGCGGATTCCTCGGACGGCTTCGATACCCTGGCCGGCCGGGTCGTCGAGCTTCCAGTCCTCGTAACGCTTGCCGGGGAACACGGGGCAGGCATCGCCGCAGCCCATCGTGATGATCACGTCGGAGGCGTACGCGGTGTCGTAGTCGAGGAGCTTGGGGGTGTTCCCGGTGATGTCGATGCCGGCCTCGGCCATCGCCGCCACCGCGACCGGGTTGATCTGGTCGGCGGGGGCGGAGCCGGCGGAACGCACCTCGACCGCGTCCGCGCCGAAGTGGCGGAGCCAGCCGGCGGCCATCTGCGACCGGCCGGCGTTGTGGACGCAGACGAACAGGACGCTGGGCTTGTCAGACATCGAATTGATCCCTTCAGGTAACAGGAGTGGATGAGCTCGCGGCGGTGTCGTGCGGGACCGTCACGAGGTCGGCGGCTTCGCCAGCGTGCGGGTACAGGACGGCGAGCAGGGCGACGCCGACCAGAAGTCCGAGGATCTGGGCAGGAATGAAGCCGACGAGGGAGGCGGGCGCGATTCCGGCGAAGGTGTCGGTGAACGCGCGGCCGATGCTGACGGCGGGATTGGCGAACGACGTCGACGAGGTGAACCAGTACGCCGCACCGATGTAGGCGCCGACCGCGGCCGGGGCCACGTTGGCGCGTCCGGACCGGGCGAGTGCGAACACGAGCAGGATCAGTCCGGCGGTCGCGACGACCTCCCCGAGCCACAGGCCGGTGGCGGCGCGTTCGTGCTGTGACCAGGTCACGGCGGGCAGGCCGAACATCAGGTTGGCCAGGACCGCTCCCCCGATAGCGCCGCTCACCTGTGCGGGTACGTACAGGCTGAGCTGGCGCGGCGTGAGTCCGTGCCCGCTGCGGCGCCCCAGCCACCAGTCGGCGAGCGAGACCACCGGGTTGAAGTGCGCTCCGGACACCGGGCCGCACATCAGGATCAGGACGGGCAGGCCGAGTGCGGTGGCGGTCGAGTTTGCCAGCAGCTGGATCCCGATGTCGTCGGACAGCTGGGTGGCCATGATGCCGGAGCCCACCACGATCGCGACGAGAAGCAGTGTGCCGATGAACTCGGCCACCGCGCGCCGCCAGGTCGCCGCGCCCATCAGCACGGCCTCGAGGTCGCCGCGGTCGCCCGCGCCCGGGCCGCGAGGTCCGTCAGCTGTCGGGCGGCGCCCTCCAGCGTCTCGGGAACGAGACGGTAGTAGGTGTAGCGGCCGCGCGGCTCAAGCACGATCATGCCCGCCCGGCGCAGGACCCGCAGGTGGTTGGACACGTTGGCCTGGGTCGCGCCGGTGTCGGTCACGTTAAGGAGGGTCACCTGATGTTCACCGAGGGGACACCGAGATCGGCGAGCAGGCCGCGCACCCTGCGCTCGATCTCATCGCGGATCGGTCGGACGTGCTCGACGTCCTGACCGGCCGGGTCGTCGAGTTCCCAGTTCAGGTAGCGCTTGCCGGGAAAGATCGGGCACGCGTCACCGCAGCCCATGCTGACGACGACGTCGGCGGCGCGCACCACCTCGTCG
The DNA here is from genome assembly GCF_039528515.1 of Luedemannella flava. Taxonomy (NCBI): domain Bacteria; kingdom Bacillati; phylum Actinomycetota; class Actinomycetes; order Micromonosporales; family Micromonosporaceae; genus Luedemannella; species Luedemannella flava. Next base: position 45,867 of record NZ_BAAALT010000001.1, on the reverse strand, counting down.
GTCCACGGCTTGGGGTACTTGGTGGTGATGTCGATGCCGCGCTCAGCCATCGCCGCCACGGCCGAGGGGTTGACCTCGATCCCGGGCTCGGAGCCCCCCGACCAGCCGACCGCCGCGTCGCCGGCCAGGTGCTGGAAGAAGCCCAACGCCATCTGGCTCCGGCCGGCGTTGTGCACACACAGGAACAGCACGACCGGGCGGCCGTCGTCGCGACGGCCCTCGACCTTGGCGAGCGCGCCGAGTCGTTGCCGGGCGAAGCGCTCGGCCAGCAACGGCAGGAACTTGGCGATGCTGCTGCGGTCGGCGAACTGGTCGTAACTGGCGTACAGGAAACGTTCGATCGTCTCCGGACCGTACACGTCGGCGAACTCCGCACCCAACCGCGTGGCCGCGGTGCGTAGCGCCACCTGCTGATCCATCGTGAGGTCGAATCCGGCGGTCAGGTCGGTCACGGGCGCCTCCTCTTTGCCGAGTGGGCAATTACCTCAAGAAAGATTGAGTCAATTATTGATGAGTTAACGCCCGGGTGTCAACGCGGCGGCGACGCATCGGTGGGCCCAACGGGTGAAGATCCGCCCAACGACGGCGCCGTTCGAGATCTGGAATGCTGTGGGCGTGACGCCGCTGACGCTGACGTGCATCGTCCGGGTGCCGCCGCCCGGTGCGGCCGACTTCCAGCGCTACGAGGCCGAGGTGCTGCCCGTGTTGGGCCATTACGGCGCTCGCATCGAGCGACGGCTACGTTCGGTTGAGGGTCTGGTCGAGGTTCACGTGGTGTGGTTCCCGTCGGACGAGGCGCTGCGGGCGTACCAGGACGACCCGCGGTGCGTGGCGGCCCGCCCGTTGCTGGACTCGTCGGGCGCGACGTTCGAGTACCTGGTTGTGCGGGACGTCATCGACGAGTTGGCCCGCCAGGTATCCGCAGGACGCAGCTCAGGCGTCCGGCAGGGCCGCGGTGTCGAGCAGGGCGGCGAGCTGGCGGAGGTTGGCCGGCACGGGTCGGTAGTAGACCCAGGTGCCGCGGCGGTCGCCGGCGATGAGGCCCGCCTCCCGGAGCACCTTGAGGTGATGGGAGATGGTCGGCCCGGACACGTCGAACTCGCCGCTGGTCAGGTCACACACGCAGATCTCCCCGGCGGACGCGGACGTGATCCGGGAGAGCAGGCGTAGGCGGATGGGGTCGCCGAGGGCCTTGAACATGCGGGCCAGGTCGGCGGCGTGCTCGGCGTCGAGCGCCTGCTCAGCGATGGGCGAGCAGCACACGCCCTCGGCGGCGCCCAGGACGACGAGTTGCTTCGACATGCCCCTAGGTTGACAGACTTCGAATCAGGGTGCAAGCTCGTGGTAGCTGATTCGAAAATCATCAAGACAAGGAGTCGACAATGATCAACAAGACATCGAGCACCCAGAGCGGGGACCCGGCGAAGGTGATCAGCCCGCCCTCGACCCAGGGATGCTGCGGGAGCGCGACCGCCGATGGGGCCGCCCCCGTCGCGCAGGAGTCGACGTGCTGCGGCACTACAGCCGAGGCGGTCGCGTCCGGCGGGTGCTGCGGTGCGGCCGCGAAGGCCGAGGCGGTCGCCTCGGGCGCCGGGTGCTGCCGGTGACGACCGAGTATCATCGGTAATCGGCGATTAGCGATGATGTTGGGACGACCATGGAACTGCTGGATCGGGACAGAGCCGACGAGTACGCCTCGTGGTTCCGCGCGCTGGCGGACGGATCACGGGTACAGCTGGTGGAGCTTCTGGCCCGTCACGGGGAGCCGATGAGCGTGGGGCAGATCGTGGCGGCGATGGGGTTGGCGCAGTCGACCGTGTCGCAGCACCTGAAAATCCTCACCGCGGTCGGTTTCGTCCTGGTCGAGCCCGTCGGCAGTGCCCGCCACTACCGCGTCAACAGCAGGTGCGTCGATCGTTTCCCGTCGGCCGCGGACGTCGTGATGGGCCGGCCCGCGCCAGGCACCCCGGGAGCGTGCTCATGACACAGAATCCGGACGCCCTCGTGGTCCGGGCGATGGAGGGCGGTGACGCCGGGCAGGTCCTGTCCATCTACCAGGCCGGTCTCGACGGAGGGCAGGCCAGTTTCGAGACGGACGCCCCGACGTGGGAGGCGTTCGACGCGGGCAGGCTCCCGGAGCACCGGCACGTCGCGCTCCTCGGCGGGCGGGTCGTGGGCTGGGTCGCGGTCTCGCCGGTGTCGGCCCGCGCGGTGTACCGCGGGGTCGTGGAGCACTCCGTCTACGTCGACCCGACCGTGCGGGGCCGGGGCGTCGGTGCCGCGTTGATGGCGGCGCTGATCGCGTCGACCGAGGCCGCCGGGATCTGGACCATCCAGTCCGGCGTGTTCCCGGAGAACACCGCGAGCCTCCGCCTGCATGAGCGGGCCGGGTTCCGGGTCGTCGGCACCCGCCGGGCGGTGGGCCGCCATCACGGCGCCTGGCGTGACGTCGTCCTGCTCGAGCGACGCAGCGCCGTCGCCGGCCAGGACTGATTTGACAAACACCAAAATAAGAGTGACGCTGAACCTCGTTGATTCCATACTTTTCAAAACAGTCGTACGGATGGGGAAGGACAGACCATGAGCGATCAACCGCTGCCGGTCCTGGTGATCGGCGCAGGGCCGGTGGGGATGGCCGCCGCCGCGCACCTGGCCACCCGGGGCCTCGACTTCGTCGTTGTCGAGGCGGGCGAGCAGGTCGCCGCGTCGGTGCGGGACTGGGCGCACGTGCGCATCTTCTCGCCGTGGCGGTTCAACATCGACGCGGCCGCACGGGCGCTGCTGGAGGCAACGGGCTGGTCGGCACCGGACCCCGAGGCGCTCCCCACGGGTGGTGAGCTGATCAGTGGGTACCTCGCGCCGCTGGCCGCGCACCCCGCCGTCGCGCCGAACCTGCGCTTCGGGGTGGGCGTGACGGCGATCGGGCGGCAGGGGTTCGACAAGGTCCGCACCGCCGGGCGGGAGAAGGTCCCGTTCGTGGTCCACCTGTCCGACGGGTCGCGGCTGGTCGCGTCCGCGGTCATCGACGCCTCCGGAACGTGGCGCACCGCCAACCCGCTCGGCGGCAACGGGCTGCCCGCCCGGGGCGAGGTTGACGCGCGGTCGGCCGGGCGGATCTTCGACGGCATGCCCGACGTGCTCGGCACGCTGCGCGCGCGGTTCGCCGGCCGGCAGGTCGCCGTGGTCGGCGCCGGTTACTCCGCGATGGGCACCCTCCTTTCGCTGGCCGAACTGGCCCAGGCGGAGCCGGGCACCAGCGTGCACTGGATCGTGCGGGCGCCGAGCCCGTCCCGCGCCTACGGCGGCGGCGACGCCGATGCCCTGCCCGCCCGCGGCGCGATCGGCACCCGGGTCAAGGCCCTCGTGGACGCCGGAGCCGTCACCGTACACACGGGGTTCTTCGTCGACGAGGTCACCGCCGACGCGGTGGTCTCGGCCGACGGCCGCAAGGTCGCCGCCGATGTGATCGTCAACGCGACCGGCGCGCGACCCGACTTCCGCATCGCCGAGGAGCTCCGCCTGGACCTCGACCCGATCCTGGGCGCCACGCGGACGCTGGCCCCGCTGATCGACCCGAACGAGCACTCCTGCGGCACCGTGCCTCCGCACGGTGTCGACGAGCTCGCCCATCCCGAGCCCGGCTACTACGCCGTCGGCGCCAAGTCCTACGGGCGGGCGCCGACCTTCCTCCTCGCCACGGGGTACGAGCAGGCCCGGTCCGTGGTCGCCGCGTTGGCCGGCGACTGGACCGCCGCCCGTGACGTCCAGCTGGACCTCCCCGAGACCGGCGTCTGCTCCTCCGACCTCGCGTTCGACGAGCAGGACAGCGGCGGCGGGTGCTGCGGCACGGCTCCGGCACCCGCCGGGGCGGGACGCGGGCTGGCCACGGGAGTCCGTGGCGGGTTGCTGTCCCTGCCGCTGGTCCAGGCCGGAACGGGCACGGACGGCGGGTGCTGCAACTGACCACCCCGACGGNCGCCCCCCCCCGTCGCGCGCGAGCGCTGGTCGTCACGCTCGCGCTCACCCAGACCATCGGGTACGGCGTGCTCTACTACGCCTTCGCCGTCCTCATCACCCCGATGGCCGCCGACCTGCACACCTCCACCGCCACCGTGACCGGGGCGCTCACCACGTCCGTGCTCGTCAGCGCGGTCGCGGCTGTCCCCGTCGGACGGTGGTTGGACCGCCACGGCGGCCGGACCCTCATGACCTTCGGCGCCGTCCTCGGCGTCGTCGCGGTGCTCACCTGGTCGCTGGTCGACCAGGTATGGCAGCTGTACGCGACGTTCGTCATCATCGGACTCGCCAGCGCCGCCAGCCTCTACGAGGCCGCGTTCGCCGTCATCATCGCCACCACCCCGGCGCACGCCCGCTCCCGGGCCCTGCTCGCCGTCACGGTCCTGGCCGGGTTCGCGTCCAGCATCTTCCTGCCCCTGACCGGCGTGCTCCTGCACCATCTCGGGTGGCGGACGACCCTGGTCGTGCTCGGCGCCCTACTCGCCACCACGATCCCCGCGCACGCCATCGTCGTCCCGGCCCGCACGCGACCGGCCGCGCGACGCGATCCCCACGCCCGCCGGTCCTGGGCGGTGTTGCGTGACGGGTCGTGGTGGCTGCTCGCCGGCGGATTTGTCGCCCAGGCCGCCGGCGTCGCCGCCGTCGGCGTACTCCTCATCGTCTATCTGCGCGGCATCGGCCACTCTCCCACCGCCGCCGCGACCCTGGCCGGGATGCTCGGCGTCCTGTCGGTCACCGGCCGGCTCGTCACCACCCACGCCGCCCGCCGGCTCGGCATGACCACCATCACCGCCGCCGTCTTCGCCCTGCAGGCGGTCAGCGTGCTCGCCCTGCCGTACCTCGGCCGCTCCACGGTCGGCGCCGCGATCTGCGTGACCGGCTTCGGGCTCGGCTTCGGCGTCGCGACCATCGCCCGCCCCGCCATCCTCGCCGACCGGTACGGTACCGCCCGCTACGCCACGATCGCCGCGACCATGACCACCCCGATCACGGCCACCAGGGCGCTCGCGCCCCTTGCCGCGGCGGCGGTCGGTCCGAACACGTTTCTGCTCGCCGCCGGCCTGGCATGCATGACCGGCGGGGCGCTCCTGTACGGCGCCGCCCGTCCACGCGATGACGATGTGTTGACGTAGCACCTCATTGCCGCGCCTGCCCGACTTATGCTCAAGGCTGGGACCAGCATGGATCTCGTTCCTCAACCGGACTATCGGGCAGGAGGGCGCCATGTTCGACGAGCGCGCTCGTTACTGCCGGCGACTGCGGCGGTTGCGCCGTGCTACGCGCAGGTGGAGTGTCCTGGCCGGCGTGCTCACCGGCGCCGCGACCGTGCTCACGCCGTACGCCGGTCTGAGTGTGATCGATGGCGCGTGGGCCGCCGCCGCGGGCGGCGCGGTCGTCCTGGCCGGCTGGCGCTGGGCGGACTACCGCGCGTTGGCCGGACAGCCCGTGCCGCCCGTCGCGGATCCCACGACGGTCGCTCATCGGACCCGGCTCCGGATCGAGGAATGGGTCGGGGCGGTCCCGGGTGGCCGGGACGTGCTCACCCAACTACGGCGCCACGGCAACACCCGGCACGTGCGCAACACCGCGGTCACCCCGGGCTGGCGGCGACTTGACCGGGCCGTTGACATCCTGGCGGACCTGCCGATGCCGCGGGAAGGGCCGGCGGCGACGGCCGCGACGCAGGCGGCGGTGGCCGAAAGGGACCTGCGGGACCTCGCCCGACGCGCGGCCGGACTGCAGCGCGCCCTGCCCTACGGCACACCGGGCCACGACCTCGGCCGGGCACACGACGCGCTCGTCGCCGAGTTCGAACAGGGCGTGACCGCGTACGAGACGCTCGTCGCCGCCACGGCCGCATACCTGGCCGAGGAAGGCCGCGCCACACCACAACAGCCGACGCTGGACCAGCTGACCGAGGCGACCGAGCTGCTCCGCGGCACCACCGAAGGCTTCGTGGAGCTGAGGGCGACGCCGGTGACGTTCCGCCGGTAGCGTCCGCGTCAGGTGCGGAGGACATCGCCTGGGACGATCTCTTTCTTGGCCGTGCCGCGGATCAGGAGCCCGACCGTCTCGCCGGCTGCGGCACGGCTCATCGTTGTCCGGGAGCGCTCGATCCCGCTGATCTCAAGGACACGAACCGCCCGGCCGTCCCGCTCCAGGGTCACCCGGTCGCCGATGCCGACCGCGCCCGACTCGACCGTGCCGGTGACCACCACGCCGCGGCCGGTGATGAAGAAGCAGTCGCCGACGACCAGCCGGAAGTCGCCGGAGGTCGTCACCGGTGTGGAGGGGACCTGCTCGGGGATCGTGAACAGGTCCTTGCCGCGTCGACGGAAGATGCCCATGGGGTGGCCTACCAGTAGATCTCGACGAATGTCGCGTTCGCCCTGCATCGTACGTGCGGTTACGACTCCGTGCCGTGCGCCGGCAGGCGCTCCGGCAGGCCGAGCCGCGGGAACCGGTCGTTGCGCGGGCGCGACAACTCATCACTGTTCGCCGCCGAACAGGTCGCCCTGTTCGGCGGCGTCGAGGTCCACGTCGCTGTGCTGGGGCGCGGGCAGTCGATCGGACCGGGACGAGTGCAGCCGGCGCCCGGTGGCCGGGTCCCGACGGCTGGTGACCACGCAGGTGACCAGGCGTACGGGCGGTGGCGGCGGGCGGAACGGGCCGCGCCCCCAGCGGACCCACAGCGCGACCCGGCCGGCCCGCGCCTCGGCGACCAGCTTGTCGAGCGTGCGCTGGCGGTCGGAGCTGTCCACCTCGACGACGATCGGCGCGGCGCCCGCCCGGGCGATGCCGACGTCGACCACCGAGAACCGGTCAGAGTACGGGGCGGGCAGCGGCACGACGCTGGGCGCCCGGCGGTAGACCCGCCAGTGCCGCGTGCGGCCCCACTCGACCACCGCGTCCACCAGCAGGCCGGTGACCTGGTCGGCGTCCCGGTCGGCGAACGACGCGGCGTCGATCCACTCGCCCAGTGACGCGGCGACCCGGTCCGCGTCATCGGCTGCCGGCCGGCGTTCCCCCTGCGACATCACCGCAGAGCCTAGCGCCGGCCGGGTGCGTGCAGGGCGGCCCGGTCGGCGGCGGCCCGGCCGGACTCCCAGCCCTCGACGCTGTCGACGCGGGTGCCCCGGCCCCGGGTGGTGCGGGGGAAGACCTTGCGCAGGGACTCGCGGACCTGCTCGTCGCGGGACGCCAGCACCGGCAGCAGGTCGGCCGTCCCGACGCCGCGCACAGCCTCGGCCAGGGTGGCCCCGGCGGCGGCGGCGAACCGCTCGCCGATGCGCACCGCGAACGCCACCAGGAACGACTGCCGGTACGCCCGCAGCCGCGCGCGGCCCGCCTTGCCGCCCGGCGGCTCGCTCCGGGCCATCGCGTGGTGCGCCTGCACCAGGAGGGAGGTGTGCAGCACCTCGACCGCGTCGATGTCGGCGTCGAACCCGAACACCGTCGCGAACCCCAGCTCCGGCGACCACACCGCGTAGCAGCGGTTGGCCGCCGCGACGGCGTCCAGCAGGGCGGCCTTCTCGGCCTCGTACGGATGGTCGACGCCGATCCGCCGCGCGAGCGGGACCACCGCGTCACCGGCCCGCGCCTCCAGCAGCGCCTCGTCGAGGCTGTAGCGGGTGATGAGCTCCTGGGCCTTGGCGGTGTACGCCTCCGCCTCGGCCGGGTAGTCGGTCGACTCGGCCTTGGCGAGCAGGCCGCGCACCCTGTCCAGCAGGCGGGTGCCGCCCCGGTGGACCGCCCCGGACGCGCGGGCGCGGGACCGGCGGGCGGTGCCCGGCGGGGGGACGAGCAGCTCGATGGGCGGCAGCTCGGACAGGATGGCGAGCAGCGTCAGCGCCGTGTCCACCACCTCCACCCGCTCGAGGCGCCCACTGCGGCCGAACTCCCGTAGGTAGTCCTGCGGTGCGTACGCGCGCAGCTCGTCCAGTTGCGCCTGCCAGCGCTCGTCGACGGCGGCCGGCGCGAACCCGGCCATGTACGCGGCGATGGCGTCCTTCAGCAGGTGGGCGTGCTTCGCGTGGCCGCGACGGCCGACGACCCGGTGCAGTTCGACGGGCTGCCAACCGCGTCGCCAGAGCGTGGCCAACGCGTCATGCAGGATCTCGATGATCGCCGCGTCGACCTCGGTCGCGGGTGCGACGGTCAGCGCGTCCAGCGCGGGTTCGTAGCGGACCACCCCGGCGAGGGCGGCACTGATCGTCTCCCGCACCGTCGTCACGCCACCAGGCTACGGAGCCCGCGGCCTTCACCTGTTCCCGGCCTCAGGCCAGAACACCACGTACGAGCTGCTCGGTGACCCGTCGGCGGAAGGCCGCGTCGGTCGTGTCCGCGCCGGTCATCGAGCGACCGAGCACCGCCAGCAGCATGGCGCCGAGGATCGCGTTGGCCGCGTCGGCCGCGTCGGCCACCGCGAATTCGCGGGTCGCCCGCCCTTCGATGAGCACCTCACGCAGCGGGCCCGCGATCCAGGCGTCGTTGGCCGTCAGGACCTCCCGGAGCCGGCCGGCGCCGCCGAGCGCGCCGAGCAGTCCCGCGCACATGCCCGGATGGTGGCCGAGGAACTCGACGAGCGCGCCGAGCATCGACCGCAGCCGCCCGGTCGGCGCCTGCGTGCCGTCGGTCGCGAGCCGGACCGCCTGCGCACCCTGTTCGGCATGCGTGACGAGCAGGAAGGCGAGGAGATCGTCGCGGCCCGATCAGTTCGTACGGACCGTGGGCCGTTGTCACGGGCGCCTCGTCCGGCATCGGCCGGGCGTTCGCGGAGCACCTCGCCGCGTCCGCGGTGAACGTGGTGCTCGTGGCGCGCTCCACCGAGCGGCTCACGTCGCTCGGTGCCGACCTGCGTCGCGACCATGGCGTCGCATACCGGGTCGTGACCGCCGATCTCAGCTCCCCCGACGGCGCCCGGACCGTGTTGGCCGCGTGCGCGGACCTCGACGTCGGCCTCCTGGTGTCCAATGCCGGCGGCGGTCATCCGGGCCTGTTCCTGGACCAGGAACTCAAGGACCTGCACCGGCGGCTCACCCTCAACACCACGACCCACATGGAACTCTCGTACGGGTTCGGACGCCGCTTCGTGGCCCGCGGCGGCGGTGGTGTCCTGCTCGTGTCGGCCCTCGGCGCGGTGCACGGGCTGCCGAACATGGCGCACGAGAGCGCGGCCAGGGCGTACGTGCTCAACCTGGGCGAGGCACTGCACTACGAGCTCGCGCCCGCCAAGGTCAACGTGATGGTCATGCTGCCCGGCAATGTGGACACCCCCATCATCGAGACGTTCGGCCTCGACCGCGCCGACCTCCCGATCCGCCCGCGGCCGGCGGCGGCCGCCGTCCGGGAGACCCTGGCGGCCTTCGGCAGGCACCGTCCGATGCACATTCCCGGCCGGTTGATGCGGATGATGACGCGGTTCGTGCCGCGCAGCCGGCTCGTCCGGCTGAACGGTCGCATGCTCGGACGGGCCGCGGCCAACCTGAGGCGACGGGAGTCCGCGCTCGCGTGACGGACAGCGCCGGGGCCGTCGTTCCCGACGGCCCCGGCCCCACTCCTAGACGCAGGTGGTGGAGTAGCCGCAGCTGTAACAGCCGTAGCAGCCCGAGCAGCCGTAGCAGCCGCCGCAACCGGCTGTCCACTGGGGCGCGGTGCTGGCGATGGGCGGCAGCTGTTCGGCGGTCGTGTCATCCTCCAGCCACAGGTCCAGCTCCGCGGCGACCTCGGTCCTGGTGAGTTCTAGCTGCATGTATGACTCAGCTCCTTTCAACGCGAGTCAGATACGACGGTCTCCACCAGCCTGGACGAGTTAATGCCCGGTGCGCGGTATTTGCACGATTGACATGACGACAACATTTTTCGCGAACTTTAGGAATGTCGACGCGGTGGGTGGACCGTGGCCCACCCACCGCGTCCTCATCCTCAGTAGCGCAGGTACAGGTCCCAGAAGTCAGGGATGTTGTTCTGCGTGCAGTAGCCCCGGTAGCCCCAGCTGTCCCAGATCTGGCGCCAGGCAAGGCAGTCCGAGTAGCTCTCGAACGTGGTGTAGAAGTGCCAGGTCCCGCTGGCGTAGGCCGTGGACCGGACACTGGTCGCCGGCGCCGCCGAGGCCGACGTGGCGGCGACGGGGACGAACCCGCCGACGGCGAAGGTGGCGGCCAACGCGCTGCCGAGGACCCGGCGACGGATGGTTCGTGCGTTCATGAGGTGTCTCCTGATGTGGTGGTGATGTGACGCGAACGGTTGAGGCGACGGCCGTCGGGGCGGGCCGCGGGCGGTGGGTGCGCGCGTCACAGCAGCCACAGCCAGAGCCACAGCGGCGCCTCGCGACACCGGTGGAGGCCGACCGTGGCGGCCCGCGGCGCTCCTGACGGGCGTGCGACCCGACCGCGGGTCGGTTGACGCAGGACACGGACCGTCATCGGGTGCAGCACGGTGCCACCGCCCTTCCGGCGTGGGTGGAGAGCCGGACCGCGAGGTCGCGGGCCCAGCGCATGCGCGCGACGGCCGTCTCCGGGCAGTCGCCGTAGGCGCCGGCGACCTCGACCGCGCAGCCGTGCACGCCGCGCAGCGTGCGGACGGAGCGCTGGATGGCCGCGGTCGCCTGGCCCTCGGACGGCCGGGCACCGGTCGGGATGTCGCTCGTGAACAGGGCTTCCGCGCGGGCGGCGACGAGCTGTTCGGGTGAGGTCTTCATCGCTTCCTCCTCGACGGACCTCGGAACTCCTGGATGACTCCACGATCGGGTCGCCGGTGTCCCGCCGTCTCTGGGCGCGAGTCCCGGCCGGTCCCGCCGGGATTCCCGACGGCCACACGGCCACGTTGACCGCCGGATACTGTTGGAATGAACCAGACAAATGACGCCGAAGCCCTTCTGGGTACGGCCATCCTTGCCATTTCAAAGTCGAAGCCACCGGCGCAGATGTCATCGGAGGATCTGCATGCGTGGTACAAGACGGTGCTCGACTGCGTCCCCGACGGCGACGTCGAGGAGTGCGAGCTGCACCCGCGGGGTCATCGCAAGCCCGTGACCCGCCCCGACGACGTCACCATCCGGGCGGCGTACGTGGTGTGGTGCGGGGGCGACGTGATCGACCCGGACGACCCGGAGCGCACGTGCGGGTTGGGTAGGGACTCGTGCTGGCGCCGGATGCTGCGAAGGCTGTTCGGCTGCAGATGAACCTGAGGAAGGAGGTGGCGCCGGACCGGGTTCGCGTCAGGGGCCCGGTCCGGCGGCCACCGTCCACAGTGGCCCCGGTCCGCCCGGCGGACGTGGCCGGCACCCGTACGCTCGCGGTGTCCCGGGCCATCGCCGTGGTGTCCGGGGGCCTGGTCGTCGTGGGCCTGCTGGGCCCCGATCGCGGCGCGGGGAACACGGCCGCGGAGCTGGCCGACTGGGCGCTGGCGATCGCCGGCCCGCTGCTCGGCGTCCGGATGGTGGCGTACGCGCCGCGCAACGTCGTGGGCTGGCTGTTCCTCGGCTTCGGGGCCCTGTCGGCGGTGAGCGTCGCGGCGGCCGCCTGGGCGGCCGTGCCCGTCCTCTGCTGGGTGCGGGCGTGGAGCTGGTGGCCGCCCCGCCTGCTGTTCCTGCCGCTGATGGCGCTGCTCTTCCCCACCGGGAGCCCGCTGTCGAAGCGCTGGCGGCCGCTCGTCTGGGTGACCGTCGTGGGCGGCGCCGTGTCCACGGCCGGCATCGCGGTGGCGGCGTTCGCCGAGCCGTGCGCGTTCATGGACAAGGTCCTGACCGGCGACCCGACCCTGAGCTCGCCGGGGCTACCGGTGGCCGCCGTCGGCGTGGTGCTGGTGACGGCGGCGGTACTGCCGGCCGTGGTGAGCATGGCGCTGCGGATCGCGCGGGAGACCGGCCGGCAGCGGCGCATCCTGTGGTGGACGTTCGGGGCGGTGCTGCTGCTGATGGTCGTCATGGTCGCGGACGCGGTGTCCGAGCACGGCTTCCCGGGCGGCTGGCTCGTCGCGGCCTTCGTGCTGCCGGCCGCGGTGTTCGTCGCGATCGCCTGGTACGGCCTGTACGACATCGACCTCGTGGTGCACCGCGCCCTGCTCTACGGCACGCTCACCCTCGCCCTGCTGGCCATCTTCGCCGGCGTCGTGGCGGCGGCGGGCCACGTGCCGGGCGGTCACTCGTACAACATCGTGGCCGCCGCTATCGTGGCCGTCGTCGCGCTGCCGCTGTACACGAGGCTGCGGGCCGCCGCCGACCGGCTCGTCTACGGCGAGCGCCACGACGCGTACGCCACGATGTCGCGCCTCGGGCTGCTGCTGGAGGGCAACCTGGCCCCCGCCGACGTGCTGCCCGTCGTGGTGGGCACCATCGGCGCGGCGCTCAAGGTCCCGTACGTGGCGATCTGCTGGCCCGGCAACCCCGAACCGGCCGCCGAGTACGGCACGCCGGGCAACCGCGCCCACGTGAGCCTGCCCCTGACGTACCGCGGCGAGACCGTCGGTGAACTGCGCGTGGGCACCCGGTCCCCGGAGGAGGGCTTCACCCGCGCCGAGCTGGCGGCGCTGAGCGACCTCGCCCGCAACGCCGGCGCGGCCGCCCACGCGCTGCGCCTGAACCTCGACCTTCAGCACGCCCGGGAGCGGCTCGTGATCGGCCGTGAGGAGGAGCGCCGCCGGTTGCGCCGGGACCTGCACGACGGGGTGGGCCCGACGCTGGCCGGGATGGCGATGCAGCTGGGCGTCGCCCGTACGCTGCTGCGCACCGGCGAGGTGGCGCGCACCGGGGAGCTGCTCGCCACCGTCGAGAGCGAGCTGGTGGAGTGCACGGCCGAGGTGCGCCGGGTGGTGCACGGCCTGCGCCCGCCCGCGCTGGACGAACGCGGCCTCGTCGCCGCGATCGAGGCGCAGGCCGCGCGGCTCACCGGCGAGGCGCCGACGAGCCCCGAGGTGCGCCTCGACGTGATCGAGGAGCAGCTCACCGGGCTGCCGGCGGCGGTCGAGGTCGCGGCCCTGCGGATCAGCGTCGAGGCGATCACCAACACGGTGCGTCACGCCGGGGCGAGCACCTGCCGGGTCCGCATGCGCCGGACGCCGGGCCGCCTGGTGATCCAGGTCAGCGACGACGGCGTGGGGCTGGACCCCGCCACGGCCTCGGGCGTGGGCACCTCGGCCATGCGGGAGCGCGCCGCCGAGCTGGGCGGCTCGTGCAGCGCGACGCCCCGCGCGCGGGGCGGCACGCTCGTCCTCGTCGCCCTGCCGATCACCACACCCGGGCCGCCGCCATGACCGACCCCGGCGGTACGCCGGCGCTGCGCGTGACGGTCGCCGACGACCATCCCATCGTCCTGGAAGGGCTGCGGGCCGTGCTCGCGGCAGCCCCGGACATGCTGCTCGTGGGCACGGCGCGCGACGGCAAGGAGGCCGTCGCGCTCACCCTCGACCAGCGCCCGGACGTCGTGGTCATGGACCTGGGGCTGCCTGGGCTCGACGGGGCGGGCGCGACGCGCCAGATCACCGACGCCTGCCCGGAGGTGGCCGTGCTCGTGCTGACCATGCACGACGACGACGAGTCGCTGTTCGCGGCCGTCCGGTCCGGCGCCCGTGGGTACCTTCTCAAGGGCGCGACGAACGACCAGATCACGGACGCGATCCGCGCGGTGGCCCGGGGCGAGGCGCTGTTCGGGGCGCCGGTGGCGCAGCGGCTGCTCGCCAACGTCGCCGGCGCGGCCCCGGCACCGCTGCCCGAGCTGTCCAGCCGCGAGCGCGAGATCCTGGAGCAGCTGGTCGCCGGCCGGGGCACCAACGAGATCGCCCGTACGCTGTTCCTCAGCCCCAAGACGGTGCGCAACCACATCTCCAGCGTGCTGAGCAAGCTGCACGCCACGGACCGGGTTCAGGCCGTGGTGATCGCCCGCGACGCCGGCCTGACCGAGGGCCGTAACCCGTAGGCCCGACCACGGCCCGTCCAGGTCGGCAGCGGTCGGGTTGCGCAGCCGCGATTACTGTCCGTACGTGGGATCGACGAGATCGGCGCTCAGGCCGACGCCACCTGACCGCGCCCGAAGGCGTCGATCGTGCCCCACCGGCCGGGAATGTTGAGCAGCGCCAGGTGGCCGATGCTGTCAGGCAGGGCCGGGTCGACGATGAGGTGCTCGCCGATCGGTTCCAGCCCCAACATGGTGCGTAGCAGCAGCATCGGAGCGCCGGTCGACCACGCCTGCGGGCTGCACGCCGTGGGGTACTCGATGGGAAAGTTGGTCAGACTTCGCGGATAGCCGCCGAAAGCCTCCGGCAACTGGCCGTCGAAGAATACCGCCGCGTCCAGGATGCCCCCGGCGACCCGGGCCGCCTCCGCCCGGAAGCCGTAGCGGCGCAGCCCCCAGGCGATGAACGAGTTGTCGAACGGCCACACCGTGCCCGTGTGGTAGCCGATCGGGTTGAAGCGCAGCTCCCCCTCCGCCAGCGTCCGCACGCCCCAGCCGGTGAACAGCCGCGGGCCGAGCAGGTGCCCCGCCACCGCCGCGGCCTTGGACTTGTCGACGATGCCGCTCCACAGCAGATGCCCGATGTTCGACGTCAGCGAGTCGATCCGGCTGCCGTCGGAGTCCAGCGCGACAGCGTAGTACTCGCCGTCCTTGATCCAGTAGTCCCGGTTGAACCGGCGCTTGAGCTCGGCGGCCTGCTTGTCCAGCAGATCGGAGTACGCCGGGTCCTTCCACACCAGCCGCGCCAGCCGGGCGCCGCGCACCTTGGCGTCGTACGCGTACCCCTGCAGCTCGCAGGTGGCGCGGGTAGGGCCGGGCAGCCGCCCGTCGGAGTACGAGATGGAGTCCCACGAGTCCTTCCAGCACTGGTTCACCAGGCCGGTCGCCTCGTTGCGCCGCCGCCAGGCGAGATACCCGTTGCCCATCAGGTCCGCGTACCCGTCGATCCAGTTCAGCGCCGCGCGGGCGTGCTGCTCCAGGTCCCGGACCAGTTTGGTGTCGCCCGTCCAGCGCTCGTACTCGTCGAGCAGCACGACGTACAGCGGGGTGGCGTCCGCGGTGCCGTAGTAGGGCGAGTGCGGGCGCTCCCCGAACACCACCGTCTCGCCGTAGCGCAGCTCGTGCAGGATGCGGCCCGGGTCCTCCTCCCGGAAGTCGTCGACCTTGGTGCCCTGCTGCATCGCGAGTGCGCGCAGGGTCGTGGCGGCCAGCTCGGGGACGAACGGCAGCGTCTGCAGGCTGGTGAAGATGCTGTCCCGCCCGAACATCGCCATGAACCAGGGCAGCCCGGCCGCGGGCATGCTGCGCCCGCGGGTGGCCGGCGGCCAGAAGCGCAGCGCGGCGAGGTCGACGAGGCTGCGCCGGTACGTGGCGCGCAGCGGGTCCCCGTCGCACTCCAGGCGGGGCGCCGCGTTGATCCACTCCTCCAGGCTGCGCTCCATGTCCGGCCGGGCGCGCGTGCGGCACCGCTCGTACTTGGGCCGCCCCGACGCCTTCTCGTCACGCCGCCAGGAGATCACCACCTCGAGGTCCAGCGACCACTGGCCGGCCGGTTCGATGCGGGTGGTGAACGTCAGGCCCGCCTCGTCGACCCGCGCCGGCTCGCTGGCGGACACCTTCGTCTCCCGGCTGTACGTCTCGCGCGTGTAGCCCAGCACGAGGCCGCCCCGCTCCACCCGACGGAAGTAATCGCCCTTCTTCGCCACCGCGTCCTTGACCTCGAACAGGTCGGCGAAGTCGCTGTCCGCCTCGACGCGCACGGTGAGCTCCACCGCATCGTGGGCGTGGTTGAGGATGGTCAGCTCCTCCCGGAAGCCGTCCCCCACGGCCCGCTCACGGATCACCATGAGCTTCGCGTCGACGTACACCGACCCGGTGTCCGGGACCAGGAAGAACCGGGTCTGGAAATACTGCTGGCGGTCGACGGAGAGCGGCCGCAGCCGCTGGCCGTCCACGGTCAGCACCCACCGGGACAGGAACCGGGTGTCGAAGGCGAACAGGCCCCGGGCCTCGGCCGCCGACGCCTCGATGTCACCGCGGGAATCGGTCACCATGAAGGTGTTGCCGTCGAGCACCTTGACGTCGGTCGCGTCTGCCATGGCCCTGACCCCCCGCGTTTCATCGTGCCGGGTGCGGATGGCCGGCGCGCCCGAACGGCTCAGGTCGTGGCGACGAGTTCCAGGTATGTCGCCACGAGCACGAGCGCCATCGCCGCGACCTGCGCCGCGTCCGGCGTGGCCGCGTAGAGCAGGGCAGCGGCCGGCGGCCCGAACAGCGGTTCGGTCAGCAGGACCGTGCTCGCGACGATCGGCGTCAGCCGCCGCATCGCGTACCAGTACAGCCAGCAGGCCGGCGCGAACACCGCCAGGCCGAGCAAAATCAAGATCAGAAAATCCTGGGGGTACGCCCGGAACTGCGCCAGCGCGGGGGCGAGGAGCAGCCCGGAGACGAACATCTGCAGCCCGGCGGCGGCGATGGGCGGCGCGTCGTTCGCGGAGCGGCTCACGGTCGTGACGAACACGGCGAGGCACCCGGCGCTCACCAGGCTCAACGCCAGCCCCACGACCGCGTACGGGTACGCGTCCCGGTCCGCCGGCCCCGCCGCGATGACCAGCAGCGCCGTGCACACCATGGCCAGCGACAGCGCCCGTACGGGCGTGAGCCGGCGCCGCCCGCGCACCAGCGCCGCCACCGTCAGCAGCACCGGCGCGAGCAGGTGCACCGCCATCACCGGACCGACCGGGGCGAGCTGAAGCGCGACGTAGTAGCAGAGCACGTTGACCGCCACGACCGCGCCGAGCAGGGCGCGCCGCCGCCCGCCGAGTGCCGCCAGGACCGCGCGCGGGCGGTGCCCGGCCGCCGCCGCGAGCCCGGTGAGCACCACGCCCGTGACCAGCTCGACCGCCGAGGCGGCCGCCGCGCCACCGACGTCGAGGCCGGCGACCGTGCCGCCGATGACGCCCCACAGCGCGGCCGCGCCGAGCATCGACAGCGCCGCGAGCAGGGCGGGACGGGACACGGCCACAGTGGACACCCTCCGTTCGGTAGGCTCTGTCCGTGGCGGCGCACGGGTCCCTCCAGCTTGTCAGCGACCCGGCGCACTACGCGGACCCGTTCCCGGCGTACGCCGCGTGGCGCGCGGCCGGGCCGGTGCACCGGGCGACCGCGCCCGACGGCACCGACGTGTGGGTCGTCACCCGCTACGCGGACGTGCGCGCGGCGCTCGCCGACCCGCGCCTGTCGCTGGACAAGGCCAACTCCACCGGCGGCTACCGCGGGCTGCGGCTGCCGCCCGCGCTCGACGCGAACCTGCTCAACCTGGACGACCCCGACCACGGTCGGTTGCGTCGCCTGGTCGCCGGGGCGTTCAGCGTCCGCCGCGTCGAGGCGCTGCGGCCGGGCATCCGGGCCACCGCCGGGGAGCTGGTCGACGCGTTCGCCGGCCCGGTCGACCTGATGGCCGCGTACGCCGTGCCGCTGCCGTTGACGGTCATCGGGATGCTGCTCGGGGTGCCGGTCGGCGAGCTGGCCGACTTCCGCTCGTGGACCAACGCGCTCATCGCGCCCGACCCGGCGCGGCCCGACCTCGCCCGCGCGGCGGTCGCCTCGCTCACGGCGTACCTCGGGATGTTGATCGACCGCAAGCGCGCGTCGCCCGACGATGACCTGGTCTCCGCGATGATCGCGGCCCGCGACGCGGACGGCGACCGCCTCACGGAGGACGAGCTGACGTCGCTCGCGTTCGTCACGATCTGGGCGGGCTACGAGACGACGGTGCACCTGCTCGGCAACGCGGTTCTCACGCTGCTGCGCCACCCCGACCAGCTCGCCGCCGTCCGGGCCGACCCCGCCCGGCTGCCGGCCGTGGTCGACGAGGTCGTGCGCCACCGCGGGCCGCTCAGCTACGCCATCCGCCGGTTCCCGACCACCGACGTCACCATCGGCGGGGTGCGCGTGCCGGCCGGCGACACGGTGCTGCTGTGCCTGGCCGCCGCGCACCGCGATCCCGACCGCTACGGCGCGCCCGACCTGTTCGACCCGGCGCGCGACGACGGGGGCCACGTGGGCTTCGGGCACGGCCCGCACTACTGCCTCGGCGCCGCGCTCGCCCGGGCGGAGGTGGAGATCGCCCTTGAGGTGCTGGTCCGTCGCCTGCCGGCTCTCACGCTGGCCGGCGAGCCCACATGGCTGCCCAGCTTCCGCGCCCACGGCCTGCGCACGCTGCCCGTCACGGTCGACCTGGCCTGACGGCGCACCGGCATGCGTGACGACGATCGGTTGGGGATCCTGAC
This sequence comes from Luedemannella flava, assembly GCF_039528515.1. Taxonomy (NCBI): domain Bacteria; kingdom Bacillati; phylum Actinomycetota; class Actinomycetes; order Micromonosporales; family Micromonosporaceae; genus Luedemannella; species Luedemannella flava. The sequence continues at coordinate 27,608 of NZ_BAAALT010000001.1, read as the reverse complement.
AGGTGCCGTGCGTCAGGCGCTCCAGCGGGATTCCCTGCGGGTCGCGGCGTGGCGGTCGGGCGTCGACTTCTGGGCGGACATGCTATTCGACGGCGATGCCGCCATCGGCGTGCTCCGGTCACCCCGCCACGAACGGCTCGACACGCAGTATGACGGCGTCGTTGACTTCGGCGAGGTCATCGAGCGGGAGGTCGCGGCCCTCGCCGAGATGGCGGACGGTGGCGTGCCGGTCCCCCGCGTCCTCGCCTGGCGACGGGCCGGCGACCCGGGTCCGGTCTCCTGGGTTCTGCAGACCCACATCCCGCACGACGAGGGGGCCACCGTGCCGGGGGCGGAGTTCGGCCGCCTGACGCGCCGGCTCCACGCGATCACGCCGGACACACCGCCGCTGCGCCCGCCGCGCTCCTGGTCGGACTTCGTGTGGTCGCGCCTGCGGCAGCGGCTCGAGGCAGCCGGCCGCTACTGTCCCGACCTCGACCTCGACCTCGACCTCGCCGCCCTCGCCCGCGCCGCCGAGGTCGTGCGTCACCGCGACTCGCACGCGCGCAGCCTGCTCCACATGGACCTGCGGGCGTCCAACGTGTGCGTGCGCGACGGACGCATCGAGGCGTTCATCGACACCGCGAACTGCCTGGTCGGCGACCCGTTGATGGAGCTGGCCCGGGTGCGGGCGTACGGCCTGCTCGACGAGGCGTTCGTCAGGGGCTACGGCACGGACGTGGACCTTGATGATCAACAGACGGCCCGCCTGCTCGACATCTACGAGCTGGACGCCACCGCCCTCCTCGTGGTGGTCGCGGTCGAGGAGATCGACGACCCGCAGCTGTTCGCTTCGCAGCGGGCGCGCACGGTGACGCTGGCGGGGTCGATCGTCGACGCGGGGTAGGCGACGATAGGCCCCGTGGCACACGCAACGCCGGTCTGGGTGGTGTCGGGCCCGCCGGGCGCGGGCAAGTCGACCGTGGCCGACCTGCTGCTGGCCCGGCTGCGGCCGGTCCCGGCGCTGCTGGACAAGGACACGCTCTACGGCCCGATGGTCGCCGCCGTCCTCGCCGCCGCCGGCCGACCGCCCGGCGAGCGGGAAGGCCCCTGGTACGACGAACACATCAAGATCCACGAGTACGCCGGCATGACCGCCACCGCCCGGGAGATCCGCGACCGTGGCTGCCCCGTCCTGTTGAGCGGCCCATTCACGGGCCAGGTGCACGACGGCCGGCGCTGGCGGGACTGGGTCGACGCGCTGGGCGGCGAGCCGGTGCGTCTGGTGTGGGTGCGCTCCGACGCGGCGACGTTGCGCTCGCGTCTGCTCGCGCGAGGGCTCGCCCGCGACGCCGAGAAGCTGCGCCGGTTCGAGGAGTACCTCGTCGCGATCAAGGTCGACGAACCACCGGCCGTGCCGCATGTGGAGGTCGACAACCGGGCGTCGGCCGCCCGTGCCCTGGCCGACCAGATCGACCGGATCGTCACCGGGCTGGCCGCCTGACCCGCGCCCGCCGGCCATCTGGTGCCGGCGGGTGCGGGGCAGGGGCTACAGGCCGAGGTTCGCCTGCGGACCGGCACAGGTGGCTACGCTGGGGCGGCCCGCATGGGCCGACAGCCGCGTCTGCCTAGGAGACGTGACAGCGGAGCGCTCACAACAGAAGTCGATCGATCCCCGGACGGACCGGTCCCTCAGGCGGACAGCGGCCGGTACCTCACGGTGGCCCACGTGCTCTTGCCCGTGGCGGTGGGATGGCTCCCCCACGCCGCCGCGAACGCGTCGACCAGCAGCAGGCCCCGGCCGCCCGCGCTGTAGGGCTCGTCCGGCCCGCGCAGGTGCGGCCGCCGCTCGTCGCCGTCGAGAACGGCGATGTGCACGTAGCGCGGGGACCGGCGCAGCACGAGTTCCAGCGGCGTACCCACGTGCCGGACAACGTTGCTGACCAGCTCCGTGACGATCACCTGGACCCGGGCCGTCACCGCCACCGGCACACGCCAGCGCACACACACCTCGGTTGCCAGGGCCCGCGCGTCCGCCACCGAGCCGACGCTCCCCGGGAAGTGCTGCGCCACCCGGCTGCTGTCCGGGTCCTCGTGGGCCCGGGCGACCGCGTCCTCCCAGGAGTCACACAGGGTCAAATACCGGTCGATGCCCAGGGCGGACATGCCCCGGACGGCCTCGACGCCGACGCCGTAGAGCAGCAGGGCCGTGCCGGGCTCGCCGGCCGCCCGTTTGGCCACGGCGGGCAGCATCGTCAGGCACACGTCGTCAACGATCACGAGCTGACGCATGTCGAGAATGATCGCCAAAGGCGCCTCGGCCAGCGCCTTGAGCAGAACTGAGCGCAATCTGGCCGTCGCCGCGAGGTCCAGCGGGCCGGAGGGATGGACGGCGATCACGTCCCCGCCGGTCTCCACCTGGCAGATCAACTGCCCGGTCATGACGACCACATCCCTCCGAGGCATGCGGAGTGAAACTACAGACTATTCCAACCGGCCGCCCAGCGGCGCCTGGGCCGACCCCATCCGAGTACCCGCCGGCCTGCCGACCTAACGCAGATGACACCGAGAAGGTTGAAAATTCCCAGTACGCGCCATTTCGTACCGGTCGGCGGATCCCGGTTGAGCGCCGCCGACCGGGGTAGGACGATGGATGTGGAACAAACGGACGAGGTCGGGACGGGTGCCGTGGCACACCGGGACGTCATCGTGGTCGGTGCCTCCGCCGGTGGTGTGGAGGCGCTACGCGTGCTGGTCGCCCGCCTGCCGGATGATCTTCCAGCAGCCGTGCTGATCGTCCTCCACGTGCCCCGCTCGGGGCCGAGCGCACTGCCGCTCATCCTGTCCCGGGTCACGAACCTGCCGGTACGGCCCGCGGTCGACGGCGAGCCGCTGCGGCATGGCCGCGTCTACGTGGCGCCGGTGGACCGGCACCTGCTGCTCCTCGGCAACCGGATCCGGCTCTCCCGCGGGCCCGCCGAGAACGGCCACCGCCCGGCCATCGACCCGCTGTTCCGCTCGGCCGCCCGGGCCTTCGGACCGCGGGTGATCGGAGTCGTGCTGTCCGGCTCGCGCGACGACGGGGCCGCCGGCCTCGCGGCCATCGCCGACCGTGGCGGCACCACCGTCGTCCAGGACCCCGCCGACGCGATCTTCCCGTCCATGCCGCTGGCGGCGCTCGAGCACGTCAACGCCGACAAGGTGCTGCCGCTGGCCGAGATCGGCGAGGCGCTGGGCGACCTGTGCCGCCTACCGGCCCCGGAGGGACAGGTGCTCCACGACGACCCCACCCTGGACGCGGAGGTCGCCATGTCCGATCTTGGTCCCATCACGGCGGACGAGCTGCCGGGCCATCCGGCCGGGTACGGCTGCCCGGCGTGCGGCGGTTCGCTGTACGAACTGATTGGCAAGCCGGTCCCCCGGTACCGCTGCCGCGTCGGGCACGCCTGGTCGCCGGAGAGTCTGCTGGAGGAGCAGGCGGCGGCGCTGGAGAGCGCGTTGTGGATGGCGCTGCGCGCATTGGAGGAGAAGGTCGTCCTGAGCCGCCGGCTGGCGGAGACGAACCGGCTGCACGGGCACACGGCGGCCCGCGACCGCTACCGCGCCCAGGCGGAGGAGGCGGAGTCGGCCAGCGCGCTGATCCGCAACCTCATCGACCAGGTGGGCGCGGCAGCCGACGGCGAGGCGGTGTACTCAACGGAGTGATGATCACATGTCGCGGGACGGGTCGGGCGCGCCACCGACCGCGGCTTCCGTTACGCGGAGTAAGCTACGCGGCCGACACCCGAGATCGGTGGAGGGCCGCCATGACACCGTCGGACCCGCCTTTCGAGGCATTGCTCGTCTATCTGAAGGAAGAGCGCGGCTTCGATTTCACGGGGTACAAGCGCTCGAGCCTCATGCGGCGGGTCAGCCGCCGGATGTCCCAGTTGTCGATCTCCGACTACGCGGAGTACCTGGACTTCCTGCAGGTCCATCCCGACGAGTTCACCGCCCTGTTCAACACGATCCTGATCAACGTGACCGGGTTCTTCCGTGACGCGGAGGCGTGGGAGTACCTGCGGCACGAGCTGGTGGAGCCGCTGCTGGCGGCGAAGTCCAACGCCGAACCGGTGCGGATCTGGAGCGCCGGCTGCGCCTCCGGCGAGGAGGCCTACACCCTCGCCATCATGCTGGCCGAGATGCTGGGCACGGAGCAGTTCCGGCAGCGGGTGAAGATCTACGCGACGGACGTCGACGAGGAGGGGCTCACGCACGCCCGGCACGCCACCTACACCGAGCGGGAGGTCGCCAACGTCCCCGCCCCGCTGCTCGAACGCTACTTCGAGGCGCAGGGCGGCCGGTTCGTCTTCCGCAAGGACCTGCGCCGGTCGGTCATATTCGGTCGCAACGACCTCGTGCAGGACGCCCCCATCTCGCGCATCGACCTGCTGGTGTGCCGCAACACCCTGATGTACTTCAACGCGGAGACGCAGGCGCGGATCGTGGCGCGGTTCCACTTCGCCCTGTCCGAGGGTGGCATCCTCTTCCTCGGCAAGGCCGAGATGCTGCTCAGCCACGCCACCCTGTTCCAGCCCGTGGACCTCAAGCGGCGGATCTTCCGCAAGGTCCCCCGTCCACTGCAGACCAACGACTCGATCTTCGCCGAGGTGCCGCACGCCCCGACGCGCAGCGAACCCGGCGCGATCGACCAGCTGCGCGGCGAGGCGTTCCTGTCCAGCCCGGTGGCGCAGATCGTGGTGACCTCCGACGGCCTCGTCGCGCTGACCAACCGGCAGGCGGAGGCGCTGTTCGGCGTCTCCTCCCGCGACGTCGGCCGACCGTTTCGGGACCTCGACATGTCGTACCGGCCCGTCGAGCTGCGCCGCTTCATCGACCAGGCGCAGGTGGAGCGCCGGGGGACAAGGGTGGGTGACGTGGAGTACTTCCGCGCCCCCGGCGAGCTGGTGCACCTGGACGTGCACATCAACCCGCTCGTCGCCACCGACATGAGCCTGCTGGGCGTCGCGCTGATCTTCCACGACGTGACCGCGTCCCGGCGCTTGCACGACGAGCTGGAGCAGGCCAACCGTCAGCTGGAGACCGCGTACGAGGAGCTGCAGTCCACGAACGAGGAGCTGGAGACCACGAACGAGGAGCTGCAGTCCACCGTGGAGGAACTGGAGACCACCAACGAGGAGCTCCAGTCGACCAACGAAGAGCTCGAAACGATGAACGAGGAGCTGCACTCCACCAACGACGAGCTGCAGAACATCAACGAGCAGCTGCGCGAGCGGACCAGCGAGCTGGACACCGCGAACGCGTTCCTCGAGGCGATCCTGTCCAGCCTGCAGGCCGGCGTCGCGGTGATCAACCGGGACCTGCACGTCCAGATCTGGAACCGGCGCGCCGAGGACCTGTGGGGCCTGCGCCGCGAGGAGACGATCGGCCAGCACTTCCTCAACCTCGACATCGGGCTGCCGACCGACCAGCTGCGACCGCTCATCCGCTCGGCGCTCAACGACGGCGTCCAGCCGGCCGAGCTGCGGCTGGAGGCCGTCAACCGCCGGGGGCGCACCGTCTACGTGCGGGTCGCGTGCATGCCACTGGCCGACGCCGACGGCGCCGCCGGGGTCATCATGCTGATGGAGCCCGAGCACGACGGCGGCGTCCCCGTGCCGGTGCCGTAGTTCCCGTCGACGCCACCGCGCCCGGTCGTGAACACCGGGAGGTTGTGGTCGAGCCCGCACCGGGCCACCCGGGCAGGTCCGCCGCAACGGCGGCGGGCAGCACGGTTGTCGCCGTGCCGATGAAGGTGACGGTGGGTTCGCCCGTCATACCGGGACATACCCAGGCGGTGGGGTGTGAAACGAGGCGCCGGGGGTATGGGGCGGCCATGAGCCTGACAATGCCGCGACAGGTCGCCGCCGCCGGGCGGCGCGTGCACCACGCCCACGCCAACGGTGCGCCTCGCCCGCTCGGTGGGTATCTCGCCCTCATGGGCGGCTACGCCGTAGCGGTCGGGGCGCTGCTGGGGGTGGCCCGGCTGACGGGATGCAGGCTGCCGGCCACCGTCCCGGTCGGCGACGTCGCGCTGCTGTCGGCGGCTACCTTCCGTATCTCGCGACTCGTCACGAAGGACTCCGTGACAAGCCCGCTGCGGGCGCCGGTCACCCGGTTCACCGGGGCCGCCGGGGCCGGTGAGGTCAACGAGGAACCGCGCGGCGAGAACGGGCTGAGCCACGCGGCCGGCGAGCTGGCCAGCTGCCCGTTCTGCGCCTCGGTGTGGACCGCGACCGGGCTGACCGCCGGGATGGCGTTCGCGCCCCGGCTCACCCGGTGGGTCGCGGCGACCGCCACCGCCGTGGCGGCCGCCGGCTTCCTGCAGTTCGCGTACGCCCGGGCACGGGAGTGACCGTCACGCGTGCCGTGCCATACCAGCGCTGTCCTGGTGCTCATCCCCTGTCCTGCGGGCCGGGCGGTGCTCAGCGATGTCGGCGAGACGCCGCAGCGTCTCCTTGTTGCGGCCGTGCATGAGCAGGTCGTTGAGCTTGTTGCGGACCCAGCGCAGCGGCCCCTTCGCGATGTCCTCCTCCAGCACGACGCGGGTGCCGTCGCGCCCGGACGGGGCGAGCCGGAAAACGACGGTCAGCTCGCCGAACGGGCGGATCCGCGGCCGCAGGACCAGCCGGTCCGGCGGGTCGGCCTTGAGCACCACGGTCTCGTCATGCAGCGACACGGGCCACGGACCGACCTTGTGGTGGATCTTGGCGCCCGGCGCGGGCCAGTCGGCGTCCACGTCGCGGATGTGGGTGGTGCCCACCACCCAGTCCGCGTAGGTCCAGCCGTCGGCCAGCACGGCGAAGACCTGGTCGGGCGGGACCGCGATGGTGCGTTCAGTGTGTGCCACGGCGTACTCCTGATGGTTGTGCTTCCCGGTGGATCGCGCGGTGGGCTGCCCCCACCGCCGCGGCGTACAGGCGACCCGTCACGGCGCGGTCGCGGGCCAGCGCGGCGCGGGCCGCGTTGGCGCCGGGGGCGCCGTGGACCCCGCCACCGGGGTGGGCGGAGGCGCTGGCGAGGAAGAGTCGGTCCACCGGGGTGTCCGCGCGGCCCAGACCGGGCACGGGGCGGAGGAAGAGCTGCTGGTACGGCGCGGAGGTGCCGCCGTTGATCGCCCCGCCGACCAGGCTGGGGTTGAGCCGTTCGAGGTCGCCGGGGCCGGCGACGTGCCGGCCGACCACGAGCCGGCCGAACCCGGGCGCGGCGTCCGCCATGACCTGCTCGACCCGCTCGGCGTGCGCCGCGACCTCGTCGGCGGGCCACGCGTCGCGCCGCGGCAGGTGCGTGTACGCCCAGACGACCTCGGTGCCCGGCGGGGACCGGCGCGGATCGGCGGTCGTCATCTGCCCCGCCACCACGAACGGCTCCCCGGGCACCTCGCCGCAGGCCAGCGCCGTTGAGTAGCGGGCCAGGCCGTTGAGGTCGCCGCCGAGGTGCACCGTGCCGGCGCCGGCCAGCGCCGGGTTGCGCCACGGCACGCGCGCGGACAGCGCCCAGTCCACCTTGACCGTCGCACCGTCCCAGCGGAACGCCGTGATGTCGGCGAGCAACCGGGGCGGTAGGGCCCGGGGATCGAGGAGGTCCAGGTAGAGGGCGGGGGCGGGCACGTCGGCGACGACCGAGCGCCGGGCGCGGAAGCGGCGGCCGTCGACGGTCGAGACCCCCACGGCCCGGTCGTGGGCCACCGCGACGTGGGACACCGGGGCGGCGTACTCGATCCGGCCACCGCGCGCCGTCAGCCTGGCCACCAGGGCGTCCGTGAGCGCGCTCGCGCCGCCCGCCGGGACCGGGAACCCGTACTGCTGGGCGAGCATGGCGAGCAGCCAGCCGTACAGGCCGCTGCCGGCGTCGTCCGGCGACAGGTCGGCGTGCAGGGCGCAGCCCGCCATGAGCAGCGTCGCGCCCTCGCCGTCGAACATCTCCGCGCCGAGGCGCCGCACCGGCAGCACGGCCGTGCGGGCCAGCCGCAGGCTGCCCGACAGCCGCGCGCGGCGCAGCAGCCCGACCGCGCCGCGTACGGGCGGGAACGGGCGCAACATGACGTCGACGAGCCGGTCGGACAGCGGCAGCCAGCGCTCGTACGCGGCCCGCCAACGGGTCGCGTCGCCGGGCGCGAAGTCCGCCACCGAGGCGGCCGTGCGCGCGAGATCGCGGGACAGCACCGCGGCCCGGCCGTCCGGCAACAGATGCGCCAGGACGTCGGGAGCGTGCTCCCAGCACAGCCCGTAGTCCGCCAGGCCGAGGTCCGCGAGCGGCCCGGGCACGACGGACAGGGGGTAGAAGGCGCTGCACAGGTCGCTGAGGTAGCCGGGCGCGGTGATCTCGCCGGAGGCGACCGCGCCGCCGGGCGCCGCGGTCGCCTCCAGGACGAGAACGTCCCAGCCCGCGTCGGCCAGCACGTTGGCCGCCACGAGGCCGTTGTGCCCCGCCCCGATCACCACCGCGTCCGCCGACATGAGTCCGCTCTTCCCACCAGGCGGGCCGGCAAACGCGCGGCGTCAGGCGGCTATGCCGTCCACCGGGCGGTCGTAGTGGCGGTGGCGGGCGATCGCGTCGATGAAGCCGTCGAGGAACGCGGCGTCCGCGTCCGCGCCCGGCGCGACGAACAGCACGCCGTCCAGGGCGCCGGCCATGGGCTTGCTGGCCGGCTCGGTGGCCCGGTCGGACGCCTCGAACACCGGCAGCCGGGCGGCCTCGACGACCGTGTCGCCCGTGCCCAGCACGGCGAGCGGCTTGGCGTGCTTGTACGCCTCCGCCACGAAGTGCACGGCGAAGCCGTCGTTGACCAGCCCGGCCACGCCGTCGGCCACGATGACCGCGTCGTAGAGCACGGAGCCGGTCGTGTTCATCGCGTGGTCGACGGCCAACGGGTCACCCGAAGCCGTCGTGACCGCTCCGTCGGTCGGGGCGAGCAGCTCCACGACGGCGCCCGCGCCGGTCAGCGCCGCTCGGGTGGTCTCCAGGCTCGCGGCCGCCACCCCGTCGGCAACGAGCGCGGCGACCTTGCGACCCGCGATCGAGCCGCCGCCCGGCCTGGCGGCCTGGCTCAGCGCCGGCGACACGCGCCCGTGGTTGGCGTGCCTGTCGGTCGGCGCGACGACGCCGACACCGGCGGCGACCGCGACGGCCAGCGCGTGGTCGATCCGGTTGAGGTGCCCGACCATCGTCTCGCGCACGTGCATCGCGTTGACCTTGCCCAGCTCGAACTTGAACGCCGCGATGATGTGCTCCTTCTCCCAGGCGCTCATGCTGTTCCAGAACAGCGTCGGCTGGCTGTAGTGGTCGGCGAAGGTCTCCGACCGCTTGCGCGCCTTGACCCCGTCGACGCGTTCCGGGGTGTGCACGAACGCGCCGCCGTCGGCGCCGGGCACGTACGGACAGCCGCCGCCCAGCGAGTTGGGGTGGTAGTTGGCCTGCCCCACCGGGATCTGGTGCTGGTGGAACCCGTCCTGCTGGTGGTTGGTCACGGGGGCGACCGGCTGGTTGATCGGGATCTGCTGGAAGTTCGGCCCGCCGAGCCGGGTGAGCTGGGTGTCCAGGTAGGAGAAGGCGCGCGCGTGCAGCATGGGGTCGTCGGAGAAGTCGATGCCGGGCACGAGGTTGCTCACACAGAAGGCGACCTGTTCGGTCTCGGCGAAGAAGTTGTCGGGGTTGCGGTCGAGCACCATGCGGCCCACCGGTGTGACCGGCACGAGCTCCTCGGGGATCAGCTTGGTGTCGTCGAGCAGGTCGACGCCCTCGAACGCGAACTCCTGGTCCTCCGCGATCAGCTGCACCCCCAGCTCGTACTCGGGGAAGGCCCCTGCCTCGATCGACTCCCACAGGTCGCGGCGGTTGAAGTCGGGGTCCTTGCCCGAGATCTTCTGTGCCTCGTCCCAGACCAGTGAGTGCACGCCCGCCGCCGGCGTCCAGTGCCACTTGACGAACGTCGCCCGCCCGTCGGCGTTGACCAGGCGGTACGTGTTGACGCCGAACCCCTGCATGGTGCGGTAGCTGCGCGGGATGGCCCGGTCGGACATGAGCCACATGACGTGGTGCAGTGTCTCCGGCTGCAGGGACACGAAGTCCCAGAACGTCTCGTGGGCGGAGGCGGCCTGCGGCATCTCGTGGTGCGGCTCCGGCTTGACGGCGTGGATCACGTCGGGGAACTTGATGCCGTCCTGGATGAAGAAGACCGGCATGTTGTTGCCCACGAGGTCGAAGTTGCCCTGGTCGGTGTAGAACTTCGTGGCGAAGCCGCGGACGTCGCGCGGCGTGTCCGTCGAGCCGCGCGAGCCCTGCACCGTGGAGAACCGGGTGAAGGTCGGCGTGCGCACCGACGCGTCGGTGAGGAACCGGGCTGTCGTGTAGGGCGCGAGCGCGTCCCCGTACGGCTGGAAGTAGCCGTGCGCGGCCGAGCCGCGCGCGTGGACGACCCGCTCCGGGATGCGCTCGTGGTCGAAGCGCATCAGCTTCTCGCGGAAATGGAAGTCCTCGAGCAGGCTCGGCCCGCGGGGCCCCGCGCGCAGCGTGTTGTCGGTGTCCTCGACGAGGACCCCCTGGTCGGTGGTGAGCGCGGCGTCCCGCTTGTCCATCCGCCGCGGGTCGAGCTGACTGAGCTTCGGGTCCTCGGGGCTCATCGCGCCCCCCTGGTGGCGTCGCGGACGGCGTCGCGCACCCGGTCGAAGACCGCGAGCGGCGGGCCGAGCAGCAGGTTGGCCGCCGGGTTGGCGGGCACCCCGGGGTGCGGCCGGGTCGGCGACATCGCGGCCACCGCCGTCATCGCGGAGGCCATCGTCACCAGTCGGTCCGGGTCGACCACCTCGCGCAGGCGGATGAACTCGAACGCCTCCTCGGCCTCGGCGTGCGCGGTCACGGCGTCGCGAAGTGCGGCGAGGCGCGGGTCGAACTCGGGGTGCGCCACGCCCAGGTCGTAGAGGGCGGCGAGCGCCTCCTTGGCCTCCTGCTCCTCGGCCAGTCGGGCCGGCACGACGTCGCCGCCGTCGGGCAGCTTGTCCTCGGCGAGCGGGTGGACGAGCGACTCCTCGACGCTCTCGTGCACGGCGAGCAGCGCCACGAGCTCGTGGAAGAGTTCCTCCTTAGGCTCGCCCGTGGCGGACTGCACCTGGGCGAACAGCGTCTTTATCTGCTGATGCTGGGCCAGCAACGTGTCGACGATGTCCTGACTGGTGGCCTGCATGACCCCTCCAAGAGACGGACTAACCGGCATGATTAGCCGGTTCGTAGCGATGCGGACAGTTTTCTCGCACCGCCACTACCCAGGCCTGAGCCCGCGAAACGCCCCGGCCCCGCCGAGCGGGTTTGGCCTCCTCCCCCAGTGGTAAAAGGCCGGTCCAGCCGGACTTGGAGGTGGTCCATGGTGACCATCGGCTACGCACTCTCCAGTGAGGAACACCCGGCCCCTGACCTGGTCGGCTACGCGGCCCGCGCCGAGCAGGCCGGGTTCGGGTACGCGATGATCTCCGACCACTTCCACCCCTGGATCGGCGCGCAGGGGCAGAGCCCGTTCGTGTGGTCGGTGCTGGGCGGGATCGCGCAGGCGACCTCGACCCTGCGGGTCGGCACGGGGGTCACCTGCCCGACCGTGCGCTACCACCCGGCGGTGGTCGCCCAGGCGGCCGCGACGGTCGCCACGATGATGCCCGGCCGGTTCATGCTGGGCCTCGGCACGGGCGAGGCGCTCAACGAGCACGTCGTCGGCCGGCACTGGCCGGCGTACGAACGGCGGGCCGAGATGCTCGAGGAGGCCGTGGAGATCATCCGGGCGCTGTTCGCCGGTGACAACGTGCGCCACTACGGTCCGCACTTCACCGTCGAGAACGCGCGCCTGTACTCGCTGCCGGACACGCCGCCCCCGATCCTGCTCGCGGCGGGCGCGCCCCGGGCGGCCCGGCTCGCGTCCCGGATCGCCGACGGTCTCATCAACTACGCGCCCGACCCGGCGGTGGTCCGGGAGTTCGGCGACGACGAACGGCCCCGCTTCATCCAGTACAACGTGTGCTGGGCCGCGGACGAGGCGCAGGCGCGCGCGACCGCCCGGCGGGTCTGCCCGACCGTCGCGCTGCCCGGCGAACTCGGCCAGCACCTGCCCGACGTGGCGCACTACGAGCAGTTCGCCGGGACGGTCACCGAGGACCAGATCGCCGAGGTGATCGTGTGCGGCCCCGACCCCGAACGTCACCTCGCCGGCATCCAGCGCTGCGTGGATGCCGGGTACGACCACGTCCACGTCGACCAGGTCGGCCCCGACCAGGAGGGCTTCTTCACGTTCTACGAGCAGGAGATCCTGCCCAAGCTGCGCTAGGAGTGCCGTGTCCGGTGACCGCGAGCTGCGACCCGGGCCGCTTCGCCGCTGGCGACACGCGGGCCGCGCGGTTCTGGTCGAGTACGACGGCCCGGTGCTCTCCGTGACGCACCTGGCGGACGGCATCGCCCGGATCCGGCTGGCGCCTACCGGCGCGTTCGCGCCCCGACGGCCGTGGTCGGCGACCCCGCCGGACGACGCGTTCGACCCGGTGCCGGTCACCGTCGACGCGGACGCCGACGGCGTGCGCGTCAGCTCCGGCCGGTTGACCGTCCACGCGGCACGCGCCGGCGCCCGGGTCACCGTACGCGACCGCGACGGCACCGTCCTGCTCACCGACGGCCCGGACGGCGGCCCGGCCTGGCGCGCCGGCGGCGGGGCCACCTGGACGCGGCACATGCCGCGCGACGAGAACTATGTCGGCTTCGGCGAGCGCACCGGCCTGCTCGACCAGCGCGGGCGCCGGCTGACCTGCTGGTGCACCGACCGCTACGAGTTCCAGGGCCCCGGCGTGGACGAGCTGTACCAGGCGATCCCGTGCTACCTGGCCGTGGCGGCCTCCGGCCGCTGCCACGGCGTGTACCTGCACAACACGTACCGCAGCGCGATGGACCTGACCGCGGAGCGCGACCAGCGGCTCGTCATGTCGGTCGACGGCGGCGAGCTGGACTGGTACGTGCTGGCCGGCCCCGACCCGGCCGACGTGGTGGGCCGGTTCACCGCGCTGACCGGCCGGATGCCGCTGCCGCCCCGCTGGGCACTCGGCTACCAGCAGGCCCGCTGGGGCTACGCCTCGGCGGACCGGATCCGCTCGGTGGCCGCCGACCTGCGCCGCCACGGGGTGCCCGCCGACGTGCTCTACCTCGACATCGACCACCAGGACCGGTACCGCACGTTCACCTGGGACCCCGAGCGGTTCCCGGACCCGGCCGGCCTGGCCGCCGAGCTCGGTGCGGAGGGGTTCAAGCTGGCGGCCGTCGTGGACGTGGGCGTGAGCCGCGAGCCCGACGCCGGCTACGACGTGTTCGACGAGGGCCACCGCAAGGGTTATTTCCTGACCGAGGGCGGGGACCTGCTGCTGCGGCACGTCTGGCCGGGGTTGTGCGCGTTCCCCGACTTCGCCAGCGCGGCGGTGCGCCAGTGGTGGGGCGGTTGGTACGCGACCCTGCTGGACCGGGGCATGCGCGGCGTGGTCAACGACATGAACGAGCCGGCCATGCACGATCTGCCCATGGACCATCCGGACAGCGGCCGCGTGGAACCGCCCCCGGACACCCCGCACGACGAGGACGCCACCCACGCCGAGGTGCACAACGTGTACGCCCTGCTGGAGAACGCGGCCACGGACGCGGCGCTGCTGCAGGCGCGACCCGACGAGCGGATCCTGCGGCTGACCCGGGCGGGCGGGGCCGGCATCCAGCGCTACGCCGCCGTGTGGACGGGCGACAACGGCAGCCACTGGGAGCACCTGGAGATGTCGCTGCCGCAGCTGATGAACCTGGGCCTGTCCGGGGTGGCGTTCGCCGGCGCGGACATCGGCGGCTTCTTCGGCGACTGCGGGCCGGAGCTGCTGGCCCGCTGGTTCCAGCTGGGCTGCTGCTATCCCCTTGCCCGCAACCACTGCGCGCGCGGGCACGCCGACCAGGAGCCGTGGGTCTGGGGACCGGAGATCCTCGACGCGTGCCGGGCGGCCGTGCGGCAGCGCTACCGCCTCCTGCCGCACCTGTACACGCTGCTGGCGGACGCGGCGCAGACCGGCGCTCCCGTCCTGCGGCCACTGCTCTACCACTACCCGGCCGACCCGCTCGCGCGGCTGCGCGCCGACCAGGCGCTGCTGGGGCGCGACCTGATGGTCGCCCCGGTGCTGCGCCCCGGCGTGACCGCCCGCGCGGTCTACTTCCCGGCCGGCACCTGGCACGACACCCGGTCGGGCGAGGTACACGCGGGCGGACGCGCGGCGCTCGTCAGCGCCGTCCTGACGGAGGGCCTGCCGCTGTTCGCCCGTGGCGGCGGGGTCATCGCCTCCGGCCCGGTGGGCCAGCACACGGACGAGCTGCCCCTGGACCCGCTCACGCTCGACATCTACCCGGACAAGTCCGGGCGCGCCGACGGCGAGCTCTACGAGGACGACGGGACCTCCCTTGCCTACACGCGCGGCGCGTGGGCCCGGACCCGCTACGCCTACCGCGACGGCACGCTGACCGCCCGGCGGTCGGGACGGTTCGCCGTCCCGCCCCGGCGGGTGGAGATCCGGCTGCACGACCCCGACGGCACGCGCCACACGCACCTGCGCGAGGCGACGACGGATTGGACGGTGACGCCATGAGCTCCCCCATGAGTCCCGACCCGGTCACCACCTGGCGGCCGGAGTACCTGCCCGCCTACCTGGCGAACGGGCTGCTCGGCCTGCGGGTCGGCCCGGTGCCGCACCTGCGCGGCGTCGCGATCGTCAGCGGCTTCGAAGGGCTGGACCCGACGAACCTCGTGCGCTCCTTCGCCCGGGCGCCGTACCCGGTCGCCGGCGACGTGCGCATCGGCAGGGTCGCCCTGTCCGGCGCGCCCGAGCGGGCCACCCTGCGCGAGCAGCGCTACGACTTCGCGACCGGCGAGCTGCACACCCGCCTGTCGTTCGAGGGCACCGAGGCGCGCGCCGAGATCGACGTCCTGACGTTCTGCAGCCGCACCCTGCCGACGGTCGTCCTTCAGGAGATCGTCGTACGCGTCGACCGCGCGTGCGACCTGATGCTCTCGGCCGCCGTCGACACCGGGCGCGTCCCCGGCGCCTGGGGCGACCGGATGACCGACCGGTTCGCGGTCGACGGGCTGCTGCGCTGGCTGAGCCACGGCGGGACCAGCTCGTGCGGCGCGGCCTACGTGAGCGAACTGGCCGGCGCGCGCGACGCCGAGCGGACGTTCGACCTCAGCGGCGTGGCACCGCTGAGCACCAGCTACACGTTCCGTGCCGAGCCGGGCCGGCCCTACCGGCTGCGGCAGCTGACCAGCCTGGTGCCCGACGTCCTGCACGACCAGCCGCACCTGCAGGCCGTACGCCTGGTGAACGCGGCCGTGGAGCGGGGCTTCGACGAGCTGCGCCGACAGAACGCGCAGGCGTGGCGGGAGCTGTGGCGCGGGCGGATCGTGCTGGCGGGCGCGCCCGCCCGGTGGCAGGCGATGGCCGACGCGGCGTACTTCTACCTGCACACCTCCGTGCACCGGTCCTCCCCGGCGAGCACCTGCCTGTTCGGCATGGCGTACTGGCCGGACTACCACTACTACCGGGGCCACGTCATGTGGGACATCGAGACGTTCGTGGTCCCGCCGTTGCTGCTCACCCACCCGGAGGCGGCGTGCACCCTGCTCAACTACCGGTCGCTCCGACTGGACGGCGCGCGCGCGAACGCGGCGATGGCGGGTTTCCGGGGGCTGCACTTCCCGTGGGAGTCCAGCATGCGCCTCGGGCAGGAGGCCTCGCCGCTGGACGCCCCGGCGCCGGACAAGGAGCACCACGTCGGCATGGGCGTCGCGCTGGCGTTCGCGCGGTACGTGCACGCCACGGGCGACCGCGACTTCGCCGCCACGCACGCGTGGCCGGTCCTCAACGGCGTCGCGGAGTGGATCTCCAGCCGGCTGGTCCGGACGGCGCGCGGCTGCGAGATCCTCGGCGTGAACGGGATCGCCGAGATCGAGGGGATGGTCGACAACAACGCCTTTGTCAACATGTCGGCCGCGGTGGCGCTGCGGGAGGCGGCCACCCTCGGCCGCTCGCTGGGCCGGGGGCGGGTGGAGGCGTGGGAGAAGGCCGCGGTGGACATGGTCCTGGCGACCGACCCGGACACCGGCGTCATCCTCAACAACGACGGCTACGACCGCGGCGAGGGCAAGGCGGGCACCCCGGAGGCCCCGGCCGGGCTGTTCCCGGCCGGCTTCGAGACCGACCCCGAGACCGAGCGGCGCACGTTCGCCTTCTACCTGGACCAGGCCGACTCGTACCTGGGCTCGCCGATGCTGTCCGCGCTGCTGGGCGTCTACGCCGCCCGCACCGGCGACCGGGACCTGGCGCTGGAGATGTTCGAGCGGGGGTACGCCCGGTTCGTCGTCGACCCGTACCTGACCACCCTGGAGTACGACCCGGCGGTGTTCCCCGACCAGACCAGGGCCGGCCCGTTCTCGGCCAACCTCGGCGGCTTCCTGACCGCCTGCCTGTACGGCCTGACGGGCCTGACGCTCGACGGTGGCGACCCGAAGGGCTGGCCCCGCCGGCCGGTGACGCTGCCGCGCGGCTGGGACGCCATCACCGCGGACGGCCTGCACGTACGCGATCACGAGGCGGTGCTCCGGGCCGAGCACGGCGCGGAGCGCGCGCGGCTCACGCTGTGCTGAGGGTGGCGGTCAGCGCAGGTCGCTGGTCTGGTCTTCCTTGACCTTGCTGGTGTCCCGCAACCGCACGTACGGCTCCTCGGCGGGCGGCTGGCCCGCGGCGATGGCGCGCTGACGCTCCAGTTCGGCGTTGAGCTCGGCGCCGTAGAGGATCGCGAGGTTCGACAGCCACATCCAGACGAGGAAGACGATCACGCTGCCCAGCGCCCCGTACGTCTTGTTGTAGGAGGCGAAGTTCGTCGCGTACACGCCGAAGACGACCGAGGAGAGCACCCACAGGACAACCGCGACCACGCCCCCCGGCGTGACCCACGCGAACCCGCCGTGGCGCACGTTCGGCGCGGCCCAGTAGAGGATCGCGAACATGAGGCTGACCAGGATCACCAGCAGGAACCACTTCACGACGTTCCAGACGGCGACCGTCGTGCCCGAGGCGTCCAGCGCCGCGCCGATCTGCTCGGCCAGCTGTCCGCTGACCACGACGATGAGGACGCTGGCGACGAGCAGGATGCCGGTGACGATCGTGATGCCGAGCCGCACCGGCAGCTTCTTCCAGATCGGGCGCCCCTCCGGCACGTCGTAGATCGCGTTGGAGGCCTGCATGAAGCCGGCCACGTACCCCGACGCGGACCAGATCCCGATGAGCAGACCCACGACCGCGGCGAGGCCGGCCTTGCCGCCGCCGGACTGGATGTTGGTCAGCGCCGCGGTGAGGATGTCCCGGGCCGGCCCGGGGACGACCGGCGCGACCGTGTCCAGCAGGTCCTTCGTCAGGCTGTCGCTGAGCAGCCCCAGCACGGCCACGAGCACGAGCAGGCCCGGGAAGATCGACAGAATGCCGTAGTACGTGAGCGCCGCCGCCCAGACGGTGAGATTGTCCTTCTGGAACTCGGTCACCGACCGCCGCATCGCGCCCCACATCGAACGCTTGTCCAGCCCCGCCGGACTGTCCGGCCCCGCCTCCGGCGGCGGCGCCGTCTGCAGTTCCGGATGCGACCCCGCCTTGCGCCCCGCGGCTGCCCCCGTCGGGTCCTTGTCCACCACGACTGGCAACTACCCCGCACGTCCACCGCGAAACCGCCATGCCGGCAAACCACTGCCGGATTTGACCGATGATCCATCGCCCGACCGACCCATCCGCTATGCGTGCGGCGGGCCTTACGTTAAGTTAGTGCCGGTCTCGCAACATGTTCCGGTCATCACCCCGCCAGCCGCGCACCGTCGTCAATTCACCCCTCGGTCCCAGGAAGCAGATGGCACTCGGAAGTGTTGGTCCGTCCCATCGCCCGTGGCTGATCCTCCTCGCCGGGGGAACCGCTGTCGTCCTGGCCGGACAGGCGCTCCCGCTCCGGGTTGGGGCGGCGCTGTGGGTCGTGGTGGCCCTGGTCGCGCTCGGTGTGGCCACCGTGGCGATAACCCGCCGGGACGCCGTGCACCGGTCGGGCTGGTGGGCGCTGCTGACCGGTTGCGGTCTGGGCGTCGCGTCGGGCGCGATCTACCTGATCCCCGATCCGCCGGTCCTCGCGTGGGTCACCGCGATCGCCGCGCGGCACGCGCTGTTCGTCGTCGGCCTGCTGTTGCTCTTCGGGGTACGGCGGGCGCGCCCGCCGGGTCAGAACATCCTGGACGCCGCCATCGTCTCGGTCGGCCTCGCCGTCGTGGGCTGGACGTTCCTGGTCGGACCGTCGATCGGCAACCGCACGCCCACGGCCGCCTACTTCGGGGTCGCCATCGTCTTCACCGTTCTCGACCTGGTGACGCTCGGCTGCGTGGTGCGCATCCTGCAGGGCGGCCCGTCGCGGACGCCGACGATGTCGCTGCTCGCCGCGGCCGGCGGGGTCGTGCTCGTGGCCGACCTGGCCAGCGCCACCCGGATCGCGGCCGTCGGCCTGGTGGGGTTCCAGCCGGGCGGGATCATCCACCTGTCCTGGCAGGTGTGCGGCCTGCTGCTCGCCGCGGCGACCCTGCACCCCACGTTCGGGGTGGGCTACCCGGCACCCGCGGCCGCCGGCGCCGACCAGTCGGACGTGGGACTGCCCCGGACGCGCATGGCGATCTTCATCGCGACGGGCCTCATCGCGCCGGCCATGCCGGTCATCGCCGTCTGGCTCGCCGGGGACATCGGGGTCGCCACGGCACTGCCGACCCTCATCGGGTCGGCCGTCCTCACGGGCGTACTCCTGGTGCTGCTGGTGGTGAAGTTGGGCCAGGTGGCGCGCCTGGCCGACCGGCGCGCGCAGTACCTGAAGGTGCAGGCCGCGACGTTGGTCGTGCAGGCCGGCGTGCTGCACCAGTCCATGGCCGAGCAGGAGAAGCTGCAACGCCAGATGACCCACCGCGCTCTGCACGACCCCCTGACCGGGCTGGCCAACCGGGCCCTGCTCATGGAGCGGCTGGAGCGGATGCTGCCCACCATGTCCGACGGGTGCGGCGGCCTGCTCCTGCTCGACCTCGACGGCTTCAAGGACGTCAACGACACGCTCGGCCACCCGGCCGGCGACGACGTGCTGGTGCAGGTGGCCGACCGCCTGCACGCCGCGATCGGGGAGTCCGGCACAGTGGCCCGGCTCGGCGGCGACGAGTTCGCGCTGCTGCTCGCCGACACCGGACCCGACCTGTGCCGGCACGTCGCGGACCGGATGGTCGAGGTGATCCGCCGGCCGTACCAGGTGGCCGACCGCCAGGTGTACCTGGCCGCGAGCGGCGGGCTGCTGCTGCTCGACCGGGAGCGGGTCGACCCCGCCGAGGCGCTGCGCGACGCGGACCTCGCCCTCTACGCGGCGAAGGAGGCCGGCAAGAACCAGGTGGTCGAGTTCTCCCCGGGCATGCGCGAGTTCCGGCTGCACTACGCGCAGCTCGCCGCCGGCCTGCAGGTGGCGCTGGCCGGCGACGCGCTGACCGTGCTCTACCAGCCGATCGTGGACCTGGCCTGCGGCCGCCCGGTGGCCCTGGAGGCGCTGCTGCGCTGGCGGGGCGCCGACGGCCGGTTCGTGCCGCCCGGGCAGTTCATCCCGGTCGCGGAGGACATCGGGGTGGTCAGCGCCATCGGCGACCAGGTGCTGCGGGACGCCTGCGCGCAGGCCGCGCGGTGGTTCGACCGCCACCAGGTGGCGGTCAGCGTGAACGTGTCCGGGCGCCAACTGGTGCTGCCCGACTTCGCCGACACGGTGCTCGGCCACCTGGTCACGGCCGGGCTGCCGCCGCAGGCGCTGATCCTGGAGATCACCGAGACGGTCCTGGTCGGGCCGACCGGCCCGGCGAAGGACATCGCCTACGACGGCCTCGCCGCGCTGCGCCGCCACGGCGTGCGCATCGCCGTCGACGACTTCGGCACCGGCTACTCGTCCCTGTCGTACCTGCACCGGCTGCCCATCGACATCCTGAAGATCGATCAGACCTTCACGGGCGCGCTCGACTCCACGGAGGAACGTGAGGCGGCGCTCGTCGGCGCGATCCTGGCGCTGGGCACCAGCCTGGCGGTGCCGACCATCGCCGAGGGCGTGGAGACGCCGCGCCAGGCGGCGCTGCTGCGCGCGATGAACTGCCCGATGGCGCAGGGGTACCACTTCGCCCGGCCGGGCACGACCAGCGAGATCACCGACTACCTCGCGGGCACCGCTCCGCGGCGGGCGCCGTCCGTGCCCAGCTGAAATCCCGGGTGGGCGCCGCCGCCGAAGCGGATGTCGACGTCGCGGGTCTCGCGGGAAAGCACGAACGCCACCAGCGACACGGACGCGGTCAGCATCACCCACCCGGCGACCAGCCACGGCCCGCCACCTGCGGCGGGCAGCAGCGCCGCCGCGATCAGCGGGGAGAAGCCG
Organism: Luedemannella flava; assembly: GCF_039528515.1. Classification (NCBI taxonomy): domain Bacteria; kingdom Bacillati; phylum Actinomycetota; class Actinomycetes; order Micromonosporales; family Micromonosporaceae; genus Luedemannella; species Luedemannella flava. Next base: position 7,085 of record NZ_BAAALT010000001.1, on the reverse strand, counting down.
GACACCGCCGCGCCGATCTCGCGCGACGCGGCGAAGCCGGTGTAGCGCACGCCCGGGCCGAACAGCTCGGCGTAGAACGCCGGCTGGACCGCGATGGTCGGCGCGAAGCCGAGCGCCGTCGCCACGATCAGGGCCGACCAGATCACCACCGGCTCGCCGGTGTCGATCAGCATGAACAGTGGAAAGGCGAACAGCCCGGTGAAGGCGGCGCTGAAGATGTTCAGCGGGCGCCGGCCGACGCGGTCGGCGAGGCGGCCGTAGACCGGTTGCAGCGCGATCACGACAAGGCTGAACAGGATGGTCCCGGTGAGCGCGACGGTCCGGTCCAGATGCAGGTGCTGCGTCACGTACGTGATCATGAAAGTGCTGTAGATGTACACGACCGCGGTGTCGCAGATGTGCGCGCCGACGCCGATGAGGAAGTTGCCCCGGTAGTGGCGCAGCGTCTCGCGCACCGGCCGCCGCACGACCAGCTGCCGCTGCTCCATCTGCCGGAACACCGGTGACTCGGCCACCCGCAGCCGCACGTACAGCGACACGAACACGAGCAGGAAGCTGGCCAGGAACGGCATCCGCCAGGCCCAGCCCAGCAGGGCGTCGCGGTCCAGCCCCACGATGAGGAAGGCCACCGTGCCGGTGAGCAGCCCGATCTGGACGCCGGTCTGCACGAACGAGGCGTAGTAACCCCGGCGGCCCGGCGGCGCGTGCTCAGCGAGCAGGATGGACGCGCCGCCGAACTCGGCGCCCGCGCCGAGCCCCTGGAGCACCCGGGTCAGCACGAGCAGGATCGGCGCCAGGGCGCCGACCGTCTCGTAGGTGGGCAACAGGCCGATGCCGCCGGTCGCGAAGCCCATCAGCAGCGTGGTCAGGACCAGCGTCGAGCGCCGCCCGATCCGGTCCCCGAGCTGCCCGAAGAGGAACCCGCCGAGCGGGCGGAACAGGAACGCCACCGCGAACGTCGCGAACGACGCGAGCCCGCTGACGGTCGGATCGTGTCCCGGGAAGAACAGCGTGCCGAAGACGAGCGCCGCGGCCATGCCGTAGATGAAGAAGTCGTACCACTCGAGCGCCGTGCCGACGAGCGAGGCGAACACGATGCGGCGCAGCTCCCGGCGTTCCGTCGAGCGCGGCAGGCGTTCGGCGGTGCCCGGCGGTTCGGCATCGATGAACGTCACGCGGGCGCTCCTGGAAAAGGTGGGGTGGATCCGGGCGGTGCGTGGATGCCGGGAAAAGGCTTACCCGTGGGTGTTCGGATGGCGAACACTCTACCGGCCCACGGGTCCCGGGCACGCCGTCCACTCAGGCCACCGGTCCCGCCGCGAACCGGTGCGCTCCGTGCTGGTGCAACACGGTGAGGACGGCCCGCTCCACCGCCCGCGGGGCCGGGGGCGCGGCGGCGAGGGCGCGCCGGGTAGGTCTCGGTATCGTCGTGCCCGCCAGGAACGGGTCGACGACCCGCGGATCGATGTACGAGGTCCGGGCGACCGTCGGGGTGTTGCCCAGTTCCCCGGCGACGCCGCGCACCACGGCGGCCGCCACCCGCTCGCGGCGGGTCCGCGAGCCGCCGGCGGCCTCGTGGGCGAACAGCATGGCGGCCAGCACCGTGGCGTGCCAGGTGCGGAAGTCGTTGGCGCTGACCTCGCAGCCGGCGGCCTCCCTCAGGTAGGCGCTGATCCAGGGTAGGCGGCGGGCGACGGTCAGGACGTGGTCGAACTTCTCGGCGTCGCGCCGCTGCCGCCACCGCGGGTGGTACAGGTACTGGCGCCGGCCCGCGGTGTCGGTGCCGATCGCCTGGATGTGGCCGGTCGGGCGGCCGGGTGGGGGCGGATCCACACCTGCTCCCAGGCGGGCGGGATCGCGAGCGACCGGATCCGGGCGACGTCGTCGGCGTCGGTCAGCCGGCGCCCGGCCGCGTCCAGGTACACGAATCCGCGCCCGTACCGCCGCCGGCCGTACCCGGGGCCGCCCGGATCAGCCCGCCGCAACCGCATGCCGCAGGTGTACCCCGGCGAAAGCCATCGGTAACGCGGCGTGTGAGGACGCCCGGGCGGGGTATAGCGCCGGTTGACGCACGAGAAAGGGGCTCCCGATGGACGCCATCGTCTTGCTCAAGGACGACCACAAGACCGTCGACACGCTGTTCAAGGAGTTCGAGAAGACCAAGGAGACCGCCACCGCCGCCGCGAAGCGGCGCCTGGTCGACCAGATCATCACCGAGCTGACCACCCACGCCTTCATCGAAGAGACGATCTTCTACCCGGCGGCGCGGGAGGCGGTGCCCGAGACCGAGGACCACGTCCTGGAGAGCGTCGAGGAGCACCACGTCGTGGCCTGGCTGCTGGCCGAGCTGCAGAACCTCAACCCCGACCACGAGACCTTCGACGCCAAGGTGACCGTGCTGATCGAGAACGTGCGCCACCACGTCGAGGAGGAGGAGAAGGAGTGGTTCCCGGAGGTCCGCAAGGCGATGGGCCGCAAGCGCCTCGTCGAGCTCGCCGAGGAGCTCACGGCCGCCAAGCCGCACGCCCCGAAGGACCCCATGAGCCTGGCCTCCGCCAAGGCGTGAGCGCGACCGCTACGCCAGCGCGGGCAGCACCTCGTCCCGGTAGAGCTGGATGAACTCGCGGTAGTGCGGTCCGACGCTGGCCACGTACACCTCGTCGAGGCCAGCGTCGGCGTACGCGCGCAGGCTCTCGACGTGGGCCTTCGCGTCGGGGCCGCACGGCAGCGCGTCGGCCGTCATCTCCTTCGTCACCAGCGTCGTGGCCTGCTCGGTGTTGCGGCGTGGACAGCACCCGGGCGAGCTCGCCGGGCACCCCGGCCGTGCCCCACAGCCGGTGCGCGATGTCGACCGCCTCGTCCCGGGTCGGCGCCCAGCAGCCCTTCGCCCCGGCCATCGTCGGCTTGCCGGGGGCGCCGTCGCGGAACCGCTTGACCAGCTCCGCGTCCGGCGCGGTGGTCACGTACCCGTCGCCGATGCGGGCCGCCAGGTCGGTGGCCATCGGCCCGAATCCGGACACGAACACCGGCGGGGGGCGGTCCGGCAGCGTATAGATCCGCGCGTTCTCGACCCTGTAGTACGTGCCCCGATGGTCGACCACCTCGCCGGTCCACAGCCGACGCATGATCTCCACCGCCTCCTCCAGCATCGCCAGCCGCACCGCGGCGGGCGGCCAGTGTCGACCGACGATGTGCTCGTTGAGCGCCTCGCCGGAGCCGACTCGGCCCTACTCGACGGTGGCCGTTGATCCGACCGGCCGGGCCGCCGACACTGGAGGCCAACGTCCACCCGGAACCGCGTCCCACGGTGCCGGATCGTGGCGACGTCGCGCATCCGGCCGCGCTCCGAACCGTTTGACGGGAAGGGAGTCAGTCATGGCATCGGATGGGGAGAGCCGCCACGTGCACGAGGTTCGCGGGGTCGTCGCGGGAGCGAAGGGCAGGGCCGTCTCCATCGAGACCGTCCTGGTGCCCGACCCGGGCCCGGGCGAGGCGCTGGTCACGGTCGCGGCCTGCGGGGTGTGCCACACGGACCTGCACTACCGCGAGGGCCACATCAACGACGAGTTCCCGTTCCTGCTCGGCCACGAGGCGGCCGGCGTCGTCGAGGCCGTCGGCACCGACGTCACCGACCTGTCCCCCGGCGACTTCGTGGTGCTCAACTGGCGCGCGGTGTGCGGGCGGTGCCGCGCCTGCCGGCGCGGCCGGCCGTGGTACTGCTTCGCCACCCACAACGCGACGCAGAAGATGACCCTGGCCGACGGCACCGTCCTGGCGCCGGCGCTGGGCATCGGCGCGTTCGCCGAGAAGACGCTCGTCGCCGCCGGCCAGTGCACGAAGGTGGACCCGGCGGTCACGCCGGCCGTCGCCGGCCTGCTCGGCTGCGGCGTCATGGCCGGCATCGGCGCCGCGCTGAACACGGGCGCGGTCACCCGGGGCGACAGCGTCGCGGTCATCGGTTGCGGCGGCGTGGGCAACGCGGCCATCGCCGCGTCCCGGCTGGCCGGCGCCACCACCATCATCGGCATCGACCTCGACGACCGGAAGCTCGCCTGGGCCCGCGACCTGGGCGCGACCCACACGGTCAACGCCGGCGGCGCCGACCCGGTCGAGGCGGTGCGCGGGCTCACCGACGGCCACGGCGCCGACGTGGTGATCGACGCCGTGGGCACGCCCGACACGTACCGGCAGGCCTTCTACGCCCGCGACCTGGCCGGCACGGTCGTGCTCGTCGGCGTGCCGTCCCCGGAGATGACCCTCGAACTGCCGCTGCTGGACGTGTTCGGCCGCGGCGGCGCGCTCAGATCCTCCTGGTACGGCGACTGCCTGCCGTCGCGCGACTTCCCCACGCTGATCTGCCTGCACCTGCAGGGCCGCCTCCCGCTGGACGCCTTCGTCTCCGAGACCATCCCCCTCGACGGCGTCGAGGACGCCTTCGCCAAGATGCGCCGCGGCGAGGTCCTCCGCTCGGTCGTCACCTTCCCCTGACGACCCGGAACTTTCTTGATCAATGGCATCGCCGGCCCGTCGGGGCGGGCGGCAGGGTGGCAGTAGCAGACGTTTGGCCAATGACGTGTGGTCATCGTGCGTTGAGTTCCGCACGCTACTGGCCATACATCGGCGGGTCCCGCGATGCGGCTTCAGATGGCCGGGTGGATCGGGGTTATGGACGTAGCGTGGTTGGCGAGGTCACGGTCGCACCGGGTCCGGGCCGACCCGCCACGCCGCGACCCCTCGCGGGCCGCCCAAGCAGCCAAGCCGACGCCGTTGGCGGTGCCAGAACGTCCCTTTCCATCCACAACCCGGCCTACCGACCCCGGTCGGGGTCCGTGCGGCGGGTCACCGCGTCGGCGGCCGCCTCGTCGAGGGCGGTGGCCAGCAGGTCCTGCACGGCGAGGGCGGCCAGCTCCCGGAACTTCCTGATCTCGGCCGTCAGGGCGGCGGGGTCGAAGTCCTCGTCATCACCCGCCACGTGGCGCTCGAACAGCGCCACGAACCGGTCCGCGATGCGTCGCGTGTCCCCGGCCAGCCGCTCGTACTCCTCGATCGACGCGGCCGCCGGCACCCCGCGCCGGCCCAACTCCCGCCCGATGGTGAGAAAGGCCCGATTGGGTACGCGCACGGCGCCCGTCTCCTCGTCGAAGGCGACCAGGCCGAGCGTCATCGCGCGTTGCACGCTGTCGAGGTCGACCTCGCCGCCGGGGAACAGCTCCGCGAAGTCCTCGGCGGTCAGCTCGACGGGCTCCGTCGCGGCGCCGGAGCTGCCGGCGGACAGTTCGTGCTCCAGCCCGAGCAGGTCGGACAGGCTCGTGCCCTGGCTCCAGCCGTCGAGCACCGCGTTCGTCGAGATGAACCACGTCGTCTTCGCGCCGCTCGCCCGGCGCTGGTTCGGCCGGCACGCCGGGGTGGCGCTGTTCGCGCTCTCGGGGCTGCTGCACGAGGCCGCCATCAGCCTGCCGGTCATGGCGGGCTTCGGCGGACCGACCACGTACTTCCTGCTGCACGCCGCCGCGGTGCGGGCGGAGGCGCGGCTCGGCGTCGCCCGCTGGCCCCGGCCGCTCGCCCGCCTGTGGACCTGGGGCTGGGTCCTCGTGCCGCTGCCGCTGCTGTTCCACACCCCGTTCCGCGACGGCCTCGTCGTCCCCCTCTTCACCCACTGGAGCGCGTCATGATGGACCTCGCCGTGTGGCTCGCCGGAGCCGCCCACTTCACCCTGCTCGCCGTCAGCGTCCAGGTGCCCGCGCGCCTCGGCTGGCGCACCGACCTCGCCAAGCTGACCGACTTCAACCGCCGCTTCGTGTGGGTCGCGGGCGGCTACGTCGTCTTCACCTACGTCGCGTTCGGCCTACTCACCCTGGTGTTGCACGACGAGCTGGTGCGCGGCGACCGTGCGGCCGCCGCGCTTGCCGCCTTCATCGGGCTGTACTGGCTCGCCCGCGTCGTCGTTGACGCCACCGCGTTCCGCCGGGCGCCGTGGCCGTCGGGATGGGTGTTCCGGCTCGGCCACGTGGCGCTGACCGCGCTGTTCACCTACTTCGCGGTGGTCTATCTGATCCTCGCGCTGAGGTGAGCGCGGGGTCAGTGGGCGGCGAAATCGCCGACCGCGTAGTACTTGGCGTTGTCGGGGTAGAGGACGCCGAAGCCGGCGTGGGTGAACGCGCAGTTCTCGATGATCTCCTTGTGCGGCGGGCTGTTCAGCCACCACGCCACCGCCGCCTTGTAGTCGCTGGCGGCGTCGCTCCAGTACATGATCTCGCCGGTGCGGGACGCGGGGGTGAACCCGGCCTCGGCGATACGGGACGCGGGGGTGCTGCCGTCGCTGCCCGTGTGCTGCTTCACGTTGTTGTCACGCATGTCGGTGGCGTGGCGGTAGGCGGCGTCGCTCAGCTTCTGGTCGCGCGTCAGCGCCGGGCAGTTCACCAACGCGCGCTTCTGGTTGACCAGGGCCAGCATGTTCGACTCCTCCAACGACGCGCTGCCGTCGACGACACTCGCGCCCGGTTCGCACGAGGCCGCGCCGGTGAGCAGAACGACGGCGACCGCCACGGTGGCGGCCAGAACACGTTTCATCATCGGTTCCTCCTCTGTGGACACCTCTATGAGAGGCCCTCGGAGGGCCGCCAGGCCGCCCTTCGTCCGTGACTCGACGATCGCATCGACCGGGCTGACTCTTCGGTCGCGAGCTTTACGAAACTATCGGCCACATTGGCCCTGATAGCGGGCACCGGGCCGATAGTCGGCCGGGCCGATCACGGACGGCGCCGACGTTCCGCCACCCCAGCCTGGTCTTTGCGTTTTTTCCAAAAGCCTTTAATGGAAGCAAAGGAATCGAAACATTTACGAAACTCGTTGACAGACGAACGGCGCGCCAACCACACTTTCGCCATCGATCGCAATCGACCGATCGGTCCGGGTGCCCGTTCCGACCCGGCCCTGCCGTGCTGTACGACGCCGACACGCGGTGGCGGGCGCCCTCCGGCCACCGGGAGCTCGTGTCGCGCGTCGTACAGCACCGCACCGCAGGCCTGCACAAGGAGGAAGCGCTCACATGAACGACGTCCCCGTCCCCGTCCCGACGAGCCGCA